>NZ_JAFLWU010000020.1:0-103921 GCF_017316265.1 Pseudomonas sp. Marseille-Q1929 | reverse complement strand
ACCAAGACGAGCGGGGCGGGGGTGTTGAGTTACTTGCTGTTCGAGGCGGGGTATTGCAGCGAGTTGATCGAGTTGGGACGGCGGGATGCGTTGGCCAAGCGCGAAGAATTGTCGAAATTTTTGGGCCTCACACCAAACTAAATGTGGGAGCTGGCTTGCCTGCGATAGCGGTATGCCTGCCAACAGATTTGGCACAGACAGGTTGCTATCGCAGGCAAGCCAGCTCCCACAGGGGATCGCGGCTAACAGTTAGAAGTGGTACTTGACCAGGAAGCTCGCCGTGTCCTGGTTGGTCTTGAACGCACCGGAATCTTCGATCCCGTACTTGTTCTTCCAGTAGTCGTATTCAAAACCGACATACAACTGCTTCGCGCCCCAGTTCATCGCCTTGCCCAGGTCATATTTGACCTGCGGGTTGAAGTGCAGGTTGGCGTGGTAAGTGCCACGGGCGTTCTTGTCGTTGTCCACCACCCAATCCATAAAGCCGTCGATCAGGATGTCGGAGTTGCCCACTGGCAGGGTGTAGGCCCATACCGGGGTGATTTGCCAAACGCCATCACCCGGGCGGTTGCCTTCGGTCTGACGCTGGTAGAAGTTCAGCTGGAAGTAGTCGAAGCCCGGTACGTTCAAGTCAAAGCCAGGGCCGAACAGGTACGACTCGTTGTCGCCTTCGCCGAACTCGTAAGTGAAGGCCAGCAGCACGTCCTTGATCGGGCCAAAGGACAGGTCTTGATTAAAGATCTTGCCGAACGACAGACGTGGGCTGATTTCGCCGTAGTAAGTACTTGGGCCGACGTTGCCGTCTTCCTTGCCGTTGTAAAAGATGCGGTCGACAAACAGGAAGTTGTCGCCGTATTTCCAGGCATCAGCATGTTCGAACGTGACGGTTTGCTGGATCTGTGGGTTGACGGTGAAGTTCTTGCCCCACAAGTAAGTCAGGCTGTTGTTTTGCCATTGCAGCAGGTCACCGGCCACGGCTTGGCCACCGGCCAGCAGGGATCCCGCCAGCATCAGGCCTTTGAACATAGGTTTCATTCGGTTGCTCCCGAGTTAAAGTTTTGTGGTTTTTCTTCTACGCAGGCGCTCTGGTGTGGCGCCTTTTGGTTCGCTGCAAAAATCGTCTGTTCGGTCAGCTTTAATGCGTTTAGCAAGACCTGCGCCAAGGTGTTTAAAAAGCCAAAAAATCCCCGTCGGCTGCATGAGATGCAGTCGAATTCAGAGGACATTTGCGCACTTTGGCAGCAGACATTAGGCCGGGATAAGTTGGCCTTGCAGTCAGCTTTTACATTCGCTGTTTTTTTTTGAGTCGATTCGAGCGGGCGCGGAGAATACTGGCTCCAAAGCCTTGGCTCAAGTGCGCTGTTAAAGAGCGCGTGGGGCGAGAATGGGGCACGGCTTGTGGCCGGCCCCGGGTGAATGGCGTGCATGTCGGTGTTCCCTGTTCGTTTTTGTTTTTGTAATTAACGAAGGAATCAATGCGAGTGGGCGACTTCCGGGCGTTCCGCGCCGCCGAGGATGTTGAACAGCACATTCAGCGACAACGCGCTGAGGGTGGCCATGGCAATGCCGCTGTGGGTAATCGGGCTCATCCATAGCGGCAGCTGCGCGAAGAACTCCGGGCGTACCACCGGGATCAGGCCCATGCCGATACTCACCGCCACCAGCAACTGGTTGCGGCGGTCGGCGATGTCGGCTTCCTGGAGGATCTTGATCCCCGTCGCCGCCACCATGCCGAACATGGCAATCGCCGCACCGCCGAGCACTGCCGGCGGAATCGACGCCACCAGGTATGCGGCTTTTGGTAGCAGGCTGAGCACGATCAAAAACGCGCCGGCCATGATCGTGACGGAGCGGCAACGCACGCCGGTCATCTGCACCAGGCCGATATTCTGTGCGAAGGAGGAGTGGGTAAAGGTGTTGAAGAACCCGGCGAAAAATGACGCGCCGGCATCACACAACAGGCCACGGCGGAGCATTTTCGGGGTGACGTCCTGGCCGGTGATCTTGCCCAGCGCGAGAAACATCCCGGTGGACTCGACAAAGATGATCACCACCACCAGGCACATCGACAGGATGGGCGCCAACTCGAACTTGGGCATGCCGAAGTGCAGCGGTGTCACTACCTGCACCCACGGCGCCTGGGCCAGGCCGCTGAGGTCGACCATGCCGAGCAGGCCGCACAGCACGTAGCCCAGGCCCATGCCGATCAGCACCGAGATGTTTACCCAGAAGCCGCGCATGAAACGGTTGATCAGCAAGATGGTGCCCAGTACCAGCGCAGCAATCGCCAGGTAGATCGGCGAGCCGAAGGTGGCCGCCGCGCTGCCGCCGCCGGCCCAGTTCACGGCGACTGGAAACAGCGACAGGCCGATGGCCGTAATCACGGTGCCGGTGACCAGGGGCGGGAAGAAGCGCACGACCTTGGACATGAACGGCGCGATGATCATGCCAAAGAACCCGGCGGCGATGGTCGCGCCGAAGATCCCCTGCAAGCCGATACCGGGCATGCCGGCCATGGCGACCATGCTGCCGACGGCGGCGAAACTGGCGCCCATCATCACCGGCATGCGAATGCCCACCGGGCCGATGCCAAACGACTGCACCATGGTGGCGATACCGGCCACCAGCAGGTCGGCGTTGATCAGAAAGGCGATTTCTTCACGGCTCAGGCCCGCGGCCTGGCCAATGATCAGGGGCACGGCGACGGCGCCGCCGTACATCAGCAAGACGTGTTGCAGGCCTACCAGAATCAGTTGCAAGAGGGGCAGCCGCACCATGGCGGGTGCGGCAGGAATCTGCGGTTCGGCTAACTCGGTCATGCAACACCTCGGATCTTTTTTATTGTTGTGTTGTTTGGCATTCAATTGCCGGGTGGAACTCAATCTGCAAACTTGCACGGTGCCAACTGTGGAAGCTGTTTTAAGTGGGAGCTGGCTTGCCTGCGATAGCATCACCTCGGTAGATCTGATGCACCGAGGTGTCTGCATCGCAGGCAAGCCAGCTCCCACACAAGTCCTCTCCCACAGTTGGATTTGTGTGGATCAGTTAGTTGGTACGGGCCCCCTGGTTGATCCAGGTGCCAATCAAATCCCGCTCCTGCTGGGTCATCTGGGTGATGTTGCCCAACGGCATGATCTGGGTCGCCACGGCCTGCGCCTGAATACGTGCCGCCTGCTGCTGGATCTGCGCCGGGGTATCAAACATCACTCCACCCGGTGCGGTGCTGAACAGCGGGCTGGTGGGCTTGGCCGAATGGCACACGGCGCAGCGTTCCTGGATCACCCCATGGACTTTGTCGAAATCAATCGACGCCTGCGCAGGTGCAGGTTCGGCAGCCGGAGCAGCGGCGGGTGCAGCCGGTTTCAAGCCACCACCCAACGCGGTTTCCGGCAACGGTTGATACTCGATGGCCGCAGGAGCCTTGGCCACTTCGGCCACCGGCTTGGGACCGGTCACATAGGCCAGGCTGATCATCGCCAAGGCGCCCACCGGCAAGGTCCACGCATACTTCTGGCTGTTATGCCGAGTGTTGAAGTAGTGACGGACCAACACGGCGGCCACGGCGATACCGGCCAGGATCAGCCAGTTGTATTGGCTGCCGTAGGTGCTTGGGAAGTGGTTGCTGATCATGATGAACAGCACCGGCAAGGTGAAGTAGTTGTTGTGGCGTGAACGCAGCAAACCCTTGGCTGGCAGCGCCGGATCAGGCGTGCGGTTCTCGGCAATCGCCGCCACCAGTGCGCGTTGCGCCGGCATGATGATGCGGAACACGTTGCCGACCATGATGGTGCCGATCACCGCACCCACGTGCAGGTAGGCGCCACGGCCGCTGAACACTTTGCTGAAACCGTACGCGGCGGCAATCAACAGCACGAACAGGATGAAGCCGAGCAGGGCAGGGCGTTTGCCCAGGGCCGAGTCGCAGAGGAAGGAGTAGATGAACCAGCCGGCGAACAGTGAGCCGATGCCCAGCAATACGCCTTCGGTGCCGCTGAGGCTGCTGCCGGGGGCGAGCAGGTACAGCGTCGGGTTGAGGTAGAACACCACGCACAGCAGCGCGACGCCCGACATCCAGGTGAAATAGGCTTCCCATTTGAACCAGTGCAGGTTGTCCGGCATGGTCGGTGGGGCCAGTTTGTATTTTTCCAGGTGGTAGATACCGCCACCGTGGATCGCCCACAAGTCACCGGCGAGGCCGCTCTTGGGGTTGACGCGATTGAGGTTGTTTTCCAGCCAGACAAAGTAGAAAGAAGCGCCGATCCACGCGACGCCAGTGATCATGTGAACCCAGCGCACGCTAAGGTTCAGCCATTCCAACAGATGTGCTTCCACAGTCTTTACCTCTCGCCTGTCACCCTTGTTGTCGGGTGATCAGACCTTCTCTTATTGGTGGGGGGCGAGGATCAACCGCTCATCCTCTTCAAAAAAATGCTCATCGCAGTTATTGCCTGTGCCACTGCGATCAACCACCAGGAAGTCATCCCGCTTTTCGATCGTCAGCACCGGGTGGTGCCAGACGCCGCGATGGTAATTAATGCCCTGCCTGCCGTTGGTGACGAAGGCGCGGACCAAGCCTGATACAGGTCTATCGCCAAGTGGCGCGACCACGATCAGAAAGGGGTTGCCGAGCAGCGGTATGAAAGCCTGGCTGCCCAGCGGGTGTCTCTCCAGCATGCACACGGTCAGCGGCATGTCCTGCGCGTCGGCGCGGAAGATGCTGATGATGGCGTGGTCTTCCGGTTTAGCGGTTTCGACCGTGGCCAATTTGTGAAAGCGCATGGTCGACCCGTTGTTGATCATGAAGTGATCGCTGCCGTCGGTTTCGATAACGTCTCCGAAGGGGGCGAAGGCTTCTTTGGTCAGGGGTTCGATCACTAGTGTGCGCATGGCTGTCTTCTTATCCGAATGTTGTGTTGTTTGTTCTGCCGCCATCGCAGGCAAGCCAGCTCCCACACTTGAATGTATTCACAAGTCAAAATATGGGAGCAGGCTTGCCCGCGATTGGGTTCACCGCTTATTTAGCGACCTTGCCGAGAACGCGCAGGCGGCTCACACCACCATCCGGGAACACATTCAGGCGGATGTGGGTAATCGGCCCCAGTGCCTTGATCTGCTCGGCGAAGCTGTGTTCAGCGTGCATTTCCAGCTTCTGCGCCGGCAACAGTTCGCGCCAGAACAGCGATTGGGTTTCGATCTGGCTGTCGGTGCCGCCTTTCACGAACGCGCCCTGGATCGAGCAGGTGTCCGGGTAGTTGCCCTTGAAGTGCAGGGTGTCGACGATGATCTTCTCGATCTCGCCAGGGTGGCCCAGCGCGACGATCACCCAGTCATTGCCCGGTGTACGGCGACGCGCGGTTTCCCAGCCGTCGCCCATGTTGATGCCACGGCCCGGGTTGAGGATGTTGCTCATGCGCCCGAAGTGTTCATCGGAGCAGGCCAGTGCGCGGCCGCCGTTGAGGGCCGAGGCCAGGTCGACTTGTTCGTTGTCGCCAATCGAGGACCAGTCGCGGAACGGAATGCCGTACACGCGCAGACGGGCCACGCCGCCATCCGGGTAGATGTTGAAGCGCAGGTGGCTGAAGGCCTTGTCGTTGTTGATCTCGTGGTAGTGGTGGCTGTTGCCTTGCAGCTCGACGGCCGACAGCACTTCCACCCACTGGGTGTTTTCATCAGGGTCGCCCGAGGCCAGGAAGCAGGCTTCCAGCGAGGCCGACGGCGGGAAGTTGCCGGTGAAGAATGAAGTGTCGATGTCCACGCCTTTGATCGAACCGGGTACGCCCAGGCGGATCACCGCGCTGTCGTAGCCTTCGAAGCGCTTGCGGCGTGATTCCCAGCCGTCCATCCACTTGCCGTTGTCATCGAAAACGCCCTCCTTCCATACGGCCGGGGTCGGCTGGAACAGGCGGTTGGCGTCGGCGAACCAGTCGTCGGTCACCGAAAGAATCTTGGTGCCCAGGCGGGCGTCGGCCAGGTTGACGAACTTCTCGAAAGGTACGGCGTAAGCTTTCATTCTTCTTGTCTGCCTTAGATAGAGTGGCTGGGGATGGTCGTTTAGAGGGTCAGTAAACGGAACAACGCGATCTTGTTGATCTCGGCCAGTGCGCATTTGAACTCGGTGTCCACCGAGTTGTGGATGCGCGTTTCGAACGCGGCCAGGATCTGATGCCGGTTGCTGCCTTTTACCGCCATGATGAAGGGAAACTTGAACTTGGCCTTGTAGGCATCGTTCAGCTCGGTGAAGCGAGAAAACTCTTCGGCCGTGCATTGGTGAATCCCCGCGCCAGCCTGTTCATCAGTGCTGGCTTGGGTCAGTTGGCCCTGGACGGCAGCTTTGCCGGCCAGGTCCGGGTGAGCGTTGATCAGGGCCAGCTGGCTGGCATGATCGGCGCTCAACAGGATGTCGCTCATGCGCTGGTGCAGGGTTTCGATCTCGTCGATCGAAGGGTCCTGGCCCAGGTCGTAGGCCTTTTCGGCCACCCATGGCGAATGTTCGTAGATGTCGGCGAAGGCGGCGACGAATTCGTCGCGGCTCAAGGTCGAGGGTTTGAGGGTCTTGAAGGCGGTCATTTGGCGGCTCCCTGGAACGGGTGGGTGTCGTGCCAGTGACGGGCAATGTCGACACGACGGGTGAACCACACCTGTTCGTGGCTTTTGGCGTACTCGATAAAACGCTTCAATGAGGCCAAGCGTGCAGGGCGGCCAATCAGGCGGCAGTGCAGGCCGATGGAGAGCATTTTCGGTGCCTCGGCACCTTCGGCGTAGAGCACATCGAACGCGTCTTTCAAGTAGTCGAAGAAGTCATCGCCCTTGTTGAAACCCTGCACCTGGGTGAAACGCATGTCGTTGGTGTCCAGGGTGTAAGGGATCACCAAGTGCGGTTTGCCGGTGGGATTGTTGGGTTCCCAGTAGGGCAGGTCGTCGTCGTAGGTGTCGCAGTCATAGAGGAAGCCGCCTTCCTCCATTACCAGCCGCCGCGTGTTCGGGCCGGTGCGCCCGGTGTACCAGCCCAGTGGGCGTTCGCCGGTCAGCTCGGTGAGGATGCGGATCGCTTCGAGCATGTGCTCGCGTTCCTGGGCCTCGTCCATGTATTGGTAGTCGATCCAGCGGTAGCCGTGGCTGCAGATCTCGTGGCCGGCCTCGACCATCGCGCGGATCACATCCGGGTGGCGCTGGGCGGCCATGGCCACGGCGAAGATGGTCAGCGGGATATCGAATTCTTTAAAGAGCTTGAGGATGCGCCACACGCCGGCACGGCTGCCGTATTCATACAGCGACTCCATGCTCATGTTGCGCGCGCCCTGCAGCGGCTGGGCCGAGACCATTTCCGAAAGGAACGCTTCGGACTCTTTGTCACCGTGCAAGATGTTGCGCTCGCCGCCTTCCTCGTAATTGAGTACAAACGACAACGCAATGCGCGCCTTGCCCGGCCAGTGGGGGTGAGGAGGGTTACTGCCGTAACCGATCAGGTCGCGTGGGTAGTCAGCGCTCACTGCAGTCTTCCTTCTTGTTCGTGATCATTCATGTGGCGGCCGGGCAGTGAAATGACTGGGTGGCGTCACAGCGATGAGTGATTGTATACAACTTATCGCTCACTTTGTAAGCCTACATTTCTGCATTTTTTCCGCAGGTCTCTGTGTAAAGGGTGTAGCAAGAAACTTGCCTGGTTGGTCAGCTAATGGACAAAAGGTCGTTTAAAAGCAAGGATTACTCGCCGATTGGCTTCTCAGGCAATATGGGTGGGGTGATCAAAAGGTTTGTGATTTTTATTGTGTACAATTTTTTTAAAAAGTGTCTTAATCAGCCATCGCCGGCTTTTTCACTGCCCTGAAAAAGTGCGGACCTATCTTCTACTGACTTCGGGAGGCGCGTAGACGCCATGGGACGTTTGACCACACACGTTTTGGACGCCGCACACGGCTGCCCCGGCAGCGCGATCAAGGTTGAGCTGTATCGGGTCGAAGGCGCGCAACTTGAACTGGTTGCCACCACGCTGACCAACGGTGACGGCCGCTGCGACGCGCCACTGTTGCAAGGCGACGACTACCGCAGTGGTGTCTACCAACTGCAATTCAGCGCCGGTGACTACTACCGCGCCCGTGGCGTGCAACTGCCGGAGCCGGCTTTCCTCGACGTGGTGGTGCTGCGCTTCGGCATCAGCGCCGAACAGGATCATTACCATGTGCCCCTACTGATTTCGCCTTACAGCTACTCCACCTATCGCGGTAGCTAGCGTCACCTCGCTTCACACCCCCAAAGCTCTTCGTTGGTTTTTCGCCCGCCCACACTGCGGGCTTTTTTTCGTCTGGCAACTATGTAGCGCATTGTGTAAGCGTCGAGTGCCTAGGCTCGGGTTTTCCAGTACAGAAGATGTCGCCATGCACCCCGATACGCCCGACGCCAGCACGCTTACCGTGGATTTCGACGCCCCAGCCACGACGCAAGACGAGCGTCTGGCCTCAATTCGTGCACTGTTGACGCGGCGCATCAATGCCGTGGCTCGGCCCAGTCATACCATCAACCAGCTGTATGCCGCGCATCAACGCTGTGCCGAAGCGTCCAGGCGCCAGCGCGAGCTGCTGGAGCGCTCCCCGCGGATACTCGCGCAGATTCGCCAAACCTTGAGCGAATCATTTGCCCTGGACCCCGACCACTTGTTGTTCAGCGAACCCCTGCCACCGCAGCCGGCGCAGCAGGTCAACAGCTTGACCGACAGGGCTTTGGCGTTGTTTCGCGACCCGAGCGTGCCGATCAATATTCATCACTTCACCGGCTTGAGCCTGCGGGATGATCCGGGCTGCAAACTGACATTCAATGCGTGGGAGGCGATGGAGCGTGTTGCAAAGGCGGGCGTGATGACGCGCATTACCCAGGCCGTTTCCAGTTATTGGCAGCAACTGGCTCAAGCCTCGGCCTTATCGCGCCAGGCACGTTGGGCGCAGCTGCGCAAGGCTGTGTTTGCCGACCAGGCGTTTTTGGCGCAACAGTTGTTTCAACTGTCGGCGACCGGCTACGCAATGGCCAAACAACTGGTCGACGCACCCACCGCTTCAGCGCGGCAACAGGCCGGCGGCGAATGGGCCAGCCTGCGCGTGGGTCGCGTGTTGTGGCCGCACGCTGCGCAGGGGATGCTGGAGATTCCTGGCGCACTGCACCTCTACCGAAGCCACGCGGTGGAAGCTACCCAGGTCATTTACCTGCCGGGGCTGCGGCGTGAATTTCATGAGTTCGCATCCCTGTTGCAGTTACAGCAGGCGTTGCCCGCGCTGATCGACAGCGCAGTATTCAGCGTGCTTTGGCAATACCAGCCGTTTTTGCGACGGCCGACAGCGCCACACCGTCTGCAACCCAGTCAGGCGTTGAGCACAGATGCCTTGGAGCATAGCGCGCAGAGCTTATTGGAGGGGCAATGGGCCAACGAGTGGGGGTGTGTGCTGTCGCTCGATTATGCGGCGCCTCTTGAACCAGGCGCTCAACTGCCGAGCCGCAGGGCCGCGCAACTGCTCAGGTACATCGAAAAGGGCCGTAGACGCCTTACTGAAGTCATGCCCTTCGAAACCACCCTGGATACCTTGCTTGAATGGGACGGCCAACGCCGACAAGCACAGATCATGTTCGCCAGCCTCGCCCCCGACTTGCCCTTCAGAACCCGCGAGCTGCAGTTGCGCCGCTACGAAGATGGGTTGTCAACGCTGCTTGATCGCCAGGAGCCGGGCAGCCACGTTGAGGCGTATCAGGCTTTTTCGACGCAGGAAGAACAGCGCCAGCAGCTAGCGCAGCGCATTGGCCAGTGGGCACAAGGCGAGGATGCGCAACTGTTCCAGAAGGCATTCTGGATGCAACGCCCCGACGCCACCCGCAAGCGTGCTGCCCTGGTGTTGAGTGCCAAACTGCAAGCCTGGCGCTTGGACGCACAGCTTCAGCAGCGACTCGGGTTGATCGAGCAGACACACTTGGACCGGTTGCTGGAGGTGCTCAATACCCCCTTGGCGGCCGCGCGAACCGGCAGCGACACGCGTGTGTTGCAGGTGTCGGTGGGCGCCACGCAAACCCGTCGCTATGGGCTGATGGGGCTGTTTGTCGTCACCACGGTGCCAGCCTTGATCGAGCCGGGCTCGCGCCAGCCGGTGCTGTTGTTGCTCAATGGTGCGTTTGGCGGTCTGGCCGTGTTTGACACTCTCGATGACGCATCCGCTGGGCTGCGGGCCAGCCTGGGCAGCCGCGACGATTCGGTACTGTGGCGCTGCATCGGCCGCGATCTACGCGGCGCTGCACGCGAGGCGCTAGCGGCGTCGGTGCAGGTGGATTACCACGTCGTCGAGCGCGATGGGTTTTACGAAGATTTCAAGGCGCAGCTCGAACACTTCATGACGCTGGAAAAAAACCTCGCCACCTACCCCCGCCTGTTCAGCGAAGTGAGCGACTCGAGCCTGGCTCGCCGCCTGTTGGTTGAGGAATTGCGCGAGCACCTGCAGATACCCGTCAACGACGCCCGCACGCTGGCCATGGCCAATCTTGAGTTCATGCGTTTCGCCCAGGCGCAGGCGCACACGAAGCCGGCCTGGATCGCCGACGCCACGCTGGCCCAGCGCAAAAGCTATCGGCGTCTGCAACGTCGCTACCTGTCCAGCGCCCTGGTGCTGGAAGAACGCCTGTGGCAAGTGCTGCCGCCGTTGCAGGGGTTTGCCCGAGGGCGATTGATTGCGCAACTGACAAAGGACGGCTTTTATCCTGGCGTGGATATCGACACGCCTTTTCTGGATATGCCGGACGACGTCAGTAGCCAGCTCTGCGGCTGGTCAAGCCATTGTACGGTGGGCGATCGGCACATCAAAAAAACCGTCAGCCCTGAGCGCACCACCTTTAGCCTGTTGGACCTTGCCCTGCACAACCTCGACCCCCAGGCGCCGTGGACCGAATGGCGGTTAAACCGAGCCAATTATCGGGAGCCGGCCTGGAAGGCGCGTTTGAACCCGCGTTACCTGATCAAAACATTGGCTGCGCTGGACATCGGTGGCCAGTACCAACAACTGATCCAGCAGGTTTTTCACTCGCCCCATAGCGGGGTGTCACGAGCATTGATTGACAGGGCGACCGAGCAACTCGCGCATCAGCATCTGTATTCGGCGGTCAGGCAAGGGCTCTCGGCGAAGGCCCAGCAACTGTTCAGCACGGTTATGAGCGCGCGTACCGATGCCGATTCGCGCTGCAATGGCAAGCAGGCGAGCCTTGGTTTTCTAAGGTTGCGCGGCCATACGCTTCTGCATGATCGGCATATCAGCGGCGTGCTGGTGATCACCGATCGCCTGTCGCCGCTGTGCCTGGTGTATTGGCCGACCGCCGTGGGCTTCCCGGCGCTAAGTGAATACTCGCATTGGACGCAGGCCAGGGAAGCCTTGAATCGGCAGGGCGCAGCACCTCAGAGTGTCAAGATGCTGTCCAACCTGGTTGCTCCCGGCTGGGAAGTCGATGCCCTGTCGAGTTATCCGGGCTACTTGGCTCCGCTGCCAAAAACCGACACTCAACCGATCAAATTTACCGCAGCGCAAGTGGCCAGCTTTGGTGTGTTAAGGGTTTACGAAGCGATCCGCCGTTTTGTACGCACGTTCAATATCAAGCACGCCGTCGCGGCGGCCGAGCCGCAGGTCATCGAGACGCAAATCGAGGAGCAGATCGCAGCCCAGCCCACGGGCTGGCTGGATATCGTTAACAGCCCGTGCTGCGATGCGCTGGCGCTGCTTGCCCATGGGCGCATGTTGGAGGTCCAGCACCGCGCCCACGCCCGCGCAAACACGGCCGTCACTTTGACTCGGTACCGCGAGCAACGCTTGGGGGAACAGTGGGAGACCACCGTGCGTGGGCTTTTATCCTTTATTCCAGTGATCGGCGTTGGCGTCAGCTTGTATGAAATGCTGCTCGCCGCCCGTCGTGTTCATCTCAGCGGCCGGCCTGAGGATGCGGTGGATGTGGCCTTTATCACGCTGATGACGCTGGTGGACGTGGTCACCTCCCTGACACCGAGCGCCAAACATGCCAAGGCCGGCTCGGCGGTGGGCCGTGTCGCGATCCGCGCAGGGCTGCGCCAGTTGCATCGACGCCAGGCCCTGGCCGGCAATGCGCGGATACTGCCGCAACCGAAGGCGCATCCGCTCAAAACTCTGGAGCGCTTCAAAAAGCCCTTTTCGACCGACGGCGCGGTGGCCTTGCAGGGGCCGGGTGAAAAGGGCGCTTACGTAAAAAACGGCGAGCAGTTTGTGGTCGACGGCGAACGGAGCTACCCGGTGTACCGACGTCGTGATGAACAGATACTAAGGGTTAAAAGCGAGGGTGGCGAAACCGAAGGCGAGCTGAGCTTGTACATCCGTGAAGACCGTGACTGGTTGCTGGGCGCCGATGCGCCACCGTCGCCGCAACCGGGCCCGAGTTCGGGGATCTGGCGGCCCTTTGTGCACCAGCCGGTACTCGATTGGACACCTCCGGCACCTACCGCGATTGAACGGGTGATGCGTAATGCCGTGGTCGAGCCCGCAGGGTTTGAAGCCTGGGCCGTTTCCCGGCCCATGGTGCTGGTCGCGTCGGTTCCCGAGCGCGGTATCTATACCGTGAGCGCCGCATCGGCGCAGCGAAGCTACAGCGTGGTTCATCATCAAGGTCGTCATTACCGTGTGCTGCAATCCGGTTCGAGTGTGTCTTCTCGGGAACTGATTTTCATCACCCGTGACCAGCCCTTGGAGCATGTGGCCTCACTGGACTTAGCGTATTGGCTGGAGGTGGGCAGGGCCGAGCAGCCCAGGCCGGCAACCTTCAACGCCACGGGCCAATGGGTGTTCCATCGTGGGTTATTCGACGAGTCATTGCGCGTCTCTCTGGTGCGCGCTTTTCCCTCCATGACGGCTAACAGTCGTACACATTTGATAAGGCGCGTGCTCGAACTGTCTGATCCGAGTGTTCCACTCACCGCTTCGCATCTGCTCAGGCTCAAGGCTACCTTGGACGAGTGGCTACAGCCCGGTGCCGCGGGCAGTACCGACGACCTGTTCAAGCTCCTGCGGCGCAATGACAGCCAAAGTCATTCCAGAATTTACATCGGCCATGAGGCTACCAACCCTGGGTTTGATCGCGTGGACTTTATCCCGCATAACCCGCCGAGGCCGAGCTATCGGGCCTCCGCCACACAGAACAAGACGGACAGGGCGGTTTACATGCAGGGCGAGATCAGACGCCTGTTGCTTCAGCAGGGGTTTGATGTGCTTGCGGTGCCTAACGTTATGGGTGCAGAGCTCACACGGGATTTCGTTTGCACACACCCACGCTCCAGTAACCTTTATTTTGTGCGAGTGCGATGGGCCGACGAATCCAATATCAAATTCAGCACGGGGCAACCGCAAACCTTGAGCGACGACTGGTTCAAAAGCCGTCGGGACTGGAATGACGCGACCGTGATCAGCCGCATTCAACAGGCCTCTGCCCAGGGGCGCCTGGTGAGGATTATCGCAGGCATTCAATGGACACGTTCAGGTGAGCCCTCGGTGTTCTTCATCAAGTTCGGCAGCCTCAAGCCCGGAGTAATGAAGCCGCGCCGGCCGCGCCAAAAAAAGCCGCGCTTACTCGATTGAACCAGCTCTGGCCGTTGCCGCTGCGCAGGTATCGCGCAGCGCCGTGGGCACTGAGGCCGTAGGCCAGCTTGCACAGCAAGTCGAGCACGGTCCACGTCGCGATCATCACCAGCAACTGCGGCAAAAACGCCTGCTGGCTGTTGAGAAATTGCGGGAGGAAGGCGGCAAAGAACAGGATGTCCTTGGGGTTGCTGGCGCCCAGTACAAATGCCCGGCCAAACAGCGCGCGAAAGCGCGGCACCGGCGCGCTGTACGGTACCTCTGCCGCCTTGGCCGGCTGCCGCGATTGCTGCCAGCTCTGCCAGGCGAGGTAGAACAGATACACCGCGCCAACCATCTTGAGGGCGCTGAACAGCTTTTCCGACGCCATCAGCAGTGCGCCCAGGCCGAGGGCCGAGGCGCTGAGCAGGCAGATGGAGGCAAACACCCCACCAAGAAACGCTGGGTACGAACGGCGCAGGCCGTAGTTCAGACTGTTGCTGATCATCAACAGAGAGAGCGGCCCAGGGATCAGGATCACCACCAATGCTGCGCCGCTGAACAGTAGCCAGGTTTCCAGGTTCATCTGTTACTCCTTTTATAGAAATATGAATTTGGCGATAAAGATCGCGCACAGCACCCACAGGCTTACCGAGATTTCCCGGTACTTACCGGTGCCTGCCTTGAGCGCCACATACGTGATGAAACCCAGGGCGATGCCGTCGGCCACCGAAAAGGTCAGTGGCATCATGATCGCCGTGACAATCGCCGGAATGCTGTCGGTGGCTTCGTCCCAATTGATATGGGCCATGCTCGCCATCATCAGCATCGCCACGTAGATCAGCGCGCCAGCGGTGGCATACGCCGGGATCATGCCGGCCAAAGGGGCGAAGAACATCGCCGCCACAAACAGCACGCCCACGGTCACCGCCGTCAGCCCGGTACGCCCGCCCGCAGCCACACCGGCGGCACTTTCCACATAGCTGGTCACCGGTGGCACGCCGACCATGGCCCCGAACACGCTGGAGGCACTGTCTGCCTTCAGGGCGCGGGACAGGTTATCGATCTTGCCGTCGGCGTTGACCAGTCCGGCCCGTTGCGCGACGCCCATCAGTGTACCTGCAGTGTCAAACATGTGTACAAAAAGAAACGCGAATACCACGCTTATCATGCTGACATTGAATACACCTTTTACATCCATGGCCATCCAAGTTGGCGCCAGGCTCGGTGGGGTGGAGACCATGCCGTTGTAGTGCACCAGCCCCAGGCCCCAGCCGGCCAGGGTCACGGCGATGATGCTGATCAGGATCGCGCCGAACACGCGGTGGTAACTGAGGATGGCGATCAGCAAGAAGCACACGGCCGCCAGCAAGGGCGCGGGCTCATGCAGCGAACCGAGCTTGATCAACGTTGCCGGGCTGTCGACGATGATGCCGGCGGTTTTCAAACCGATCACCCCGAGGAACAAGCCGACCCCCGCACCCATGGCATGGCGCAGGCTCACTGGAATGCTGTTGAGCAGCCATTCGCGCACCCGCGAGAGGGTCAGGCCCATGAACAGCACGCCTGAGATAAACACCGCACCCAGCGCGGTTTCCCAGGTGTAGCCCATGGTGCCAACCACGGTGTAGGTGAAAAACGCGTTGAGGCCCATGCCCGGCGCCAGGCCCACCGGCCAGTTGGCGTAGAGCCCCATCAACAGGCAGCCCAGCGCCGCCGCGATGCAGGTGGCGACGAACGCCGCGCCGTGGTCGATGCCGGCGTCGGCCATGATGTTGGGGTTGACGAAGATGATGTAGGCCATGGTGATGAAGGTGGTGAGGCCGGCGATCAACTCGGTCTTCACTGTGGTGCCGTGCAAGCTGAGTTTGAACAGGCGTTCGAGCCAGCTGTTATTGGGCGGGGCGATGTCCAGCGTAGGGGCTTCGGATTTGCGGCTATCCACAGCGAGTACTCCTCAAGAGTTTTATTGTTATTTCCAGCGCCGGTCACAGATGTGGGCAACAGCGCTTTGAGGTACTGGCGGGTTTTGTTGACCAATAGGTCAGGAACTCGCACGAGGCGAATTATGCTTTTGTATACAAATAAAGCAAATAATGTTTTCGAATAGCTTTGCGCCGGGCTAGTTCGCCGCACTCAATGCCTGGTTTACGGCCAACCATCCGGCCACTGCTGCTTCCCCGGCTTCGCTGAACGCCCGTTGCAACAGTTTCACCTGTTCACGGCGCAGCGACTGCTCGAAACGCAGGCCTTCTTCGCTCAACTCCAACAGGCGTTTGCGCTTGTCGGCCTCGGAGGCGACGCTGTTGACCAAATGCATTTCCTGCAATTGGCGCAACGGCATGTTCAACGCCTGTTTGCTCACGCCGAGCAATTCCAGCAGTTCCTTTACGCTTAGCGCGGGGTAGCGCGCGATAAAAAACACGATGCGCTGGTGCACTCGGCTCAGGCCCCGGCGCTCCAGCATTTCGTCGGCCTTGGCGGTAAATGCCTGGTAGCCGAAGAAGAAAGCTTGCATGGCCTCTTGCTGGGCGGCTGGGTTTTTAAGGTCAAGCATATTGACGTATCCGTGGAGGTTGTCGTAATTTCGGTCAACAAGTTTGACGTATTTCCCACAGTCTTCGCTACCGGTGACCCCATGGCCTTCTCTGAACGTGTTACGCGCCTCAAAAGCTCCCTGATCCGTGAAATCCTCGCGGCGGCACAGCGCCCGGAAGTGATGTCGTTCGCCGGTGGCCTTCCGGCAGAGGCCATGCTGCCGGCGTTGAACTGGGACGATATGCCACTCAACATCGGTCAATACGGCATGAGCGAAGGCGAACCGCAGTTGCGTGAATTGCTCGCCGCCGAGGCCCGCGCGTTGGGCATACCGTGCCAGGCCAGCCAGGTGCTGGTGGTCAGCGGTTCCCAGCAAACCCTGGACCTGGCGGCCAAGCTGTACATCGACAAAGGCACGCAGATTTTGCTGGAAGGCCCGACCTATCTCGCGGCGTTGCAGATCTTCCAACTGTTTGGCGCCGAGTGCCTCACCGTTCAGTTGGAGGCCGACGGGCCCGACCTTGGCGCATTGCGCGTCAACCTTGAGCGCTATCGCCCTGCCTTCATCTACTTGATCCCGACCTTCCAGAACCCCTCGGCCGTACGCTACAGCGAGGCCAAGCGTGAAGCCGTCGCCGCGTTGCTCGATGAGTTCGGCGTGACCCTGATCGAAGACGAACCCTACCGCGAGCTGACTTTTGACGGTGGCAGCGCCAAACCCATCGTCGGGCGGCTAAAGAACGCCAGCTGGATCTACACCGGCACCGTGTCCAAGACCTTGTTGCCGGGCCTGCGCGTCGGCTACCTGATCGCCAGCCCGGACCTGTTCCCGCACCTGCTCAAGCTCAAGCAATCGGCGGATTTGCACACCAACCGCGTCGGCCAATGGCAGGCCATGCAGTGGGTCGGCACGCAGCAATACCAGGACCACTTAGGGGAACTGCGCAGCTTTTACCGCGAACGCCGCGACGCTTTCCAGGCAGCACTGGAATATCACTTCGCCGACCTGGCCGACTGGCAAGTGCCCCAAGGCGGATTATTCTTCTGGCTGACCTTGAAACAGCCGCTCGACACCCGCACTTTATTGGCGCAAGCGCTGGATCAGGACGTCGCGTTCATGCCCGGTGAACCGTTCTTTTCCGAGCCGGACCAACACTTGGGCTCGTTGCGCCTCAATTTCAGCCACATCGACCCGGCCCGCCTGGACGAAGGCCTCAAGCGCCTGGCCACGGTGGTCCGTCAAGCACAGCACGCGCAAGCGGCATAAGGGGAGCCCCATGTACAAGGTTTATGGCGATTACAAGTCGGGCAACTGCTACAAGATCAAACTGATGCTCAACCTGCTGGGCATTCCCTACCAGTGGATTGATGTGGACATCCTCAAAGGTGACACCCAGACCGCCGAGTTCCTCGCCAAGAACCCCAACGGCAAGATCCCGGTGCTGGAACTCGAAGACGGCACCTGCCTGTGGGAATCCAACGCGATCCTCAACTTCCTGGCCGATGGCAGTGAGTTTTTGCCGACTGAACCGCGTTTGCGCACCCAAGTGCTGCAATGGCAGTTCTTCGAGCAGTACAGCCATGAGCCGTACATTGCGGTGGCGCGGTTTATCCAGTTCTACCTGAACATGCCGGAAGATCGCCTGGAGGAATACAAGACCTGCCACAAGCGCGGCCACAAGGCGCTGAAGGTGATGGAGCGCCAGTTGCAGGCCACGCCGTACCTGGTGGGCGAGCAGTATTCGATTGCCGATATTGCGTTGTATGCCTATACGCATGTGGCGCATGAGGGTGGGTTTGATTTGGCGCCGTATCCGGCGGTGCAGGCGTGGTTGGCGCGGGTTGCCAGCCATCCCAAGCATGTGCCGATGCTGGACTGATAACTCGGTTCAAAAATGTGGGAGCGGGCTTGCTCGCGAAAGCGGTGTGTCAGTATCAGATGCTGTGACTGATACACCGCTTTCGCGAGCAAGCCCGCTCCCACATTTTAGTTCGATGTTGTGCCAGATAATTCTTCACTGAGCAGGTCGAAACAGCGCTGTGCTGCCGGGCTCAAGCTCATCCCGCTCCGTGTAATCAAGCCGATCTCCCGGCTCACTCCCGGATGATCAATCGCAATCCGTTTCAGCCCCTCCAAACTGTCCGCCGCCGATTCCGGCAACACACTGATCCCCAACCCCTGGCGCACCAGCGCCAACACCGTCGACATGTAGTTGGCCTCCATTCCTGCGTTCATCGTCAGCCGCGTTTCATCGAACAACGCGTCTACCTGCTCGCGCACGCTGCTGTCACGGCCGGTGAGGATGATCGGCTGATCCGCCAGCTGTTCCAGGGTCAACTGGCGATGGCGAGTGAGGGGATGATTCAGTGGCACAAACGCACACAGCCGGTCATTGAGCACCGGGACAAACGCCAGGCCATGGCTGAGCCGCGCGCGCACGCCAATGCCGAAATCCACTTCACCGGAACGCACCTGGGCATGAATGCGGTGGGCCACCAGGTCATGCAGGCGCACTTCGATCCCGGCAAAGTGCTCGCGAAACAGGCGCAAGGCCGGGGGCAGGGCGCCGGCACAGACCGAGGGCAGGGCGGCGATGGTGACCACGCCCCGGCGCAAGGCGGCGAGGTCGCGGGAGCCGGTGACGATGTTGTCCAGGTCCAGCAGCAGTTTTTCCATCGGCCCGCGCGCGTCCTGGCCGGCGGCGGTGATGCTGACGTGACGCGGGCTGCGGTCGAGCAGGCTGACGCCGAGCCAGTCTTCCAGTTGTTGCACCTGTACGGTCAGCGCCGAGGGCGACAGGTGCAGCTCGTTGGCGGCCTTGGTGAAACTGCCGGTGCGGGCGACGGCAAGAAAGGCTTGGATGTGTTGGATGCTATTTTTCATAAGAGCAGCTTCATTTTGTTTTTCCGAACGCTAGCGGGTGAATATTCCAATTTACAAAGACTAACCCGCTTCCAATACTCCAGGGAAAACAATAACCGGCCAACAAGGCCGCTCTGGAGTAACCCATGCTCGCTACCCTGGGTGTCATTACCATCCTGTGCCTGCTCGCTGCCGTCATGAGCAAACGCCTCTCGCCACTGGTGGCCCTGATCGCCTTGCCGATCATCGCCGCACTGCTCGGCGGTTTCGGCCTGCAAACCAGTGCCTTCATCATTACCGGTATCAAGAACGTCGCCCCTGTGGTGGGCATGTTTGTGTTTGCGATCCTGTTTTTCGGGATCATGACCGATGCCGGCATGCTCGACCCGATCATCGACCGCATCCTGCGCACCGTCGGCACGCGTCCTACTCGGATTGTCGTGGGCACTGCGACCCTGGCGCTGCTGGTGCACTTGGACGGCTCCGGTGCGGTGACCTTTCTGGTGACGGTGCCGGCGATGCTGCCGTTGTATACGCGGTTGGGCATTGATAAACGCATCCTTGCCTGCGTGTGTGCGATGGCGGCCGGGGTCAACTTCCTGCCGTGGACCGGCCCCGTGCTGCGCTCGTCCGCAGCCTTGCATGTGCCGGTGGCGGACCTGTTCCAACCGCTGATCCCGGTGCAGATCGTCGGCCTGATCTTTGTCTTCGCCTGTGCCTGGTGGCTCGGCCGCCGTGAAGAAAAACGCCTGGGCCTGGGTGCCGGTTCCACGGTGGATGCCATGCCGCAACGGGTGCTCAGCGATGACGACATCAAGTTGCGCCGCCCGCGTCTGTTCTGGGTCAACCTGATTCTGACGGTGTTGGTGATGGTGGTGATGATTGCCGGCTGGGTCGACCCGGTGGTGATGTTTATGCTCGGCACCGTGGTGGCGCTGTGCATCAACTACCCGAACGTGGACGCCCAGCGTGCCCGTATCGATGCGCATGCCAAGACCGCCCTGACCATGGCCAGCATCCTGCTCGCCGCCGGCGTGTTCACCGGCATCATGCAAGGCACCGGCATGCTCAAGGCGATTGCCGAAGTGGCGGTGGCGCAGATCCCGGCCGGCCACGGCAAGCTGATCCCGGCGGTGGTGGGCTTTATTTCCATGCCCCTGAGCATGCTGTTTGATCCCGATTCCTACTATTTCGGCGTGATGCCGGTGATCGCCGAAGTCGGCAAGGCCCTGGGCGTGGACCCACTGCAAGTGGCCCAGGCCTCGCTGTTGGGCGTGCATACCACCGGTTTCCCGGTCAGCCCGCTGACCCCCGCGACCTTCCTGTTGGTGGGCCTGTGCAAGATCGAATTGGCCGATCACCAGCGCTTCACCATCCCTTTTCTGTTTGCCGCGTCGGTGTTGATGACCCTGACCGCGTTGCTCTTGGGAGTGATTTGAGATGAAAACCTTGCGCATCGGTTCTGGCGCCGGCTATTCCGGCGACCGTATCGAACCTGCCGTCGAATTGGCCGAGCGTGGCGACCTGGATTACCTGGTGTTCGAATGCCTGGCGGAACGCACCATTGCGTTGGCCCAACAGGCGCGGATCACTGATCCAGCGGGCGGCTACGACCCGCTGTTGAGTGAGCGCATGCGCCGCGTGTTGCCGTTCGTGGGCGATAAAACTGGGCGTCGCCTGCGGGTGATCACCAATATGGGCGCGGCCAACCCCGTGTCGGCGGCGGTTGAAGTACGGCGGATTGCCAGCGAACTGGGCCTGGAGCTCAAGGTGGTCGCCGTGGTTGGCGACGATGTGCTGGACGTGTTGCAAGGCGATTTTCTGCTGGATAACGGCCAGACCGTCGGGTCCCTGGGCGAACGGCTGATCTCGGCGAATGCCTACCTGGGGGTCGAGGGCATCCTGGAGGCGCTGCACGCCGACGCCGATGTGGTCATCACCGGGCGGGTGGCCGACCCTTCGCTGTTCCTCGCGCCGCAGATGTTTGAATTCGGCTGGGCGGCGGACGATTGGCAGCGCCTCGGGCGCGGTACGCTGGTCGGGCATTTGCTGGAATGTGCCGGGCAAGTCAGCGGCGGCTATTTTGCTGATCCTGGCTTCAAGGACGTGGATGACCTCGCGCGCCTGGGCTTCCCCTTGGCCGAAATCGATGCTGACGGTGAAGCCTTGATCACCAAGGTTGCGGGCTCGGGCGGGCGGGTCAGCCGCGCCACCTGCACTGAGCAATTGATCTACGAAGTGCATGACCCTGCGGCGTACCTCACGCCGGATGTCACGGCGGACTTTTCCCGGGTGGGCTTTGTTGAAGAGGCCGTTGATTGCGTGCGTGCCCAAGGCGCCGGCGGCCGCGCGCGGCCCGAGCAGTTGAAAGTCAGCGTCGGTTATCTGGACGGTTGGATTGGCGAAGGGCAAATGTCCTACGGCGGGCCGGGGGCTGTCGCACGGGCAGAGTTGGCGCGGGCTGTCGTCCTCAAGCGCCTGGAGTTGATGGGCGTGAAGATGCAGGACGTGCGCGCCGAACTGATCGGCATGGACGCGCTCCACGGCCCGCGCAGCACCGTCGAGCCCTGGGAAGTACGCCTGCGCGTGGCGGCTCGCTGCGAGGACCGGCTTGAGGCGGTGCGGGTTGGCAATGAAGTGGAAACCCTCTACACCAACGGCCCGTCCGGCGGCGGCGGCGCGAGCAAAAGCGTGCGGCAAGTGGTGGCGGTGGCATCGTTGCTGCTGCCGCGTGATGCGGTCAACCCGAGGATCGAAGCATGAAGTTGCACACGCTGGCCCATTCCCGCACTGGGGATAAGGGCGATACGTCGAACATCTCGATCATTGCCTATCGCGCGGAAGACTACCCGTTGCTGTGTGAGCAACTGACTGCCGAGCGCGTGGCTGAATTCTTTGCCGGGTTGCTGGAGCCGGGTGCGGCGCCGGTGCGGCGCTACGCGTTGCCCAATGTGCAGGCGCTGAACTTTGTGCTGCCGGGGATCTTGCGTGGCGGCGTGACTCGTTCACTGGCGCTGGATGCCCATGGCAAGTGCCTGGGTTCGGCCTTGTTGGATGTGGAAATACAAGGTTAGAGACTGGCACAAAACAAATGTGGGAGCTGGCTTGCCTGCGATGGCGGTGGGTCAGTTGGCATTTCTGCTACTGATACACCGCCATCGCAGGCAAGCCAGCTCCCATAGGGGGTTATCCGCGCATGTCAGATCGCGGCAAACCGCTTGTCGAGGTAATCAATAATCACCTTGGAATCATACATCCAGGTGACCTGGCCATTCTCTTCAATACGCAGGCACGGCACCTTGATCTTGCCACCTTGCTCCAGCAGGGTCTGGCGGTCCTGCTCGTTGTTCTTCGCGTCCTTCAACGCTACCGGCACATTCAGGCGGTGCAGGGTGCGGCGGGTCTTCACGCAGAACGGGCAGGCGTGGAACTGATACAGCGTCAGGTCCTTGGCTGCGGCGTTGACCTGGGCCTGCTGCTCGGCGGAACGCTGCTTTTTACGCGGGCGCGTCAGGAAATCGCCGGCGATGATGATTTGGCCGAGGCCCACACGAAGTGCTTTGACGAACATGGCTGAAACCTCTTGCCCATGACTGAGGGGGCGCATCTTACTTGATTTTCACGGACGAAAAAAAACCGGCGATGAACGCCGGTTTTTTTATGCAGCCGATTACTTGATAAGGCTGAGGAATTCGCTGCGGGTTGCCGCGTTTTCGCGGAACTCACCCAGCATCACCGAGGTAATCATCGACGAATTCTGTTTCTCCACACCGCGCATCATCATGCACATGTGCTTGGCCTCGATCACCACGGCCACGCCCAGGGCACCCGTCACCTGCATCACCGCATCGGCGATCTGGCGGCTGAGGTTTTCCTGGATCTGCAGGCGGCGCGCGTACATATCGACAATCCGCGCGACCTTCGACAGGCCCAGCACTTTGCCGCTTGGGATATACGCGACATGGGCCTTGCCGATAAACGGCAGCAGGTGGTGTTCGCACAACGAGTACAACTCGATGTCCTTGACCAGCACCATTTCGCTGTTGTCAGAGCTGAACAAGGCACCGTTGGTGACTTCTTCCAGGGTCTGCTCATAACCGCGGCAGAGGTACTGCATCGCCTTGGCGGCACGCTTTGGCGTGTCCAGCAGACCCTCGCGGGAAACGTCCTCGCCGAGTTGGCCGAGGATCGCGGTGTAATTCTGTTCCAGGGACATGAAACTACCTGTGGGATTTTCGCAAAGCGCAAGGTTACGGTGGCGGACACATCGCTGCAAGCCTGAAGAGGCTCTTGTTACTCGTCACGCCCTTCCATCATGGTGCGCTTGAGCATCACATACACCGCTCCCGCGCCGCCGTGGCGGGCCTGGCATGAGGTAAAGCCGAGCACTTGTGCATGCTGGCGCAGCCAGGTGTTGACGTGGCTTTTGATCATCGGGCGCTTGCCGTCCAGCCGCACGGCCTTGCCGTGGGTGACGCGCACGCAGCGGATTTCGAATTTGGTCGCTTCGGCGAGGAAGGCCCACAGGGTTTCGCGGGCTTTTTCCACGGTCATGCCGTGCAGGTCGAGGCTGCCTTCGAAGGGGATCTGGCCGACCTTGAGCTTGCGCATCTGGCTTTCCTGCACGCCGTCGCGGGCCCACATCAGCTCGTCTTCGGGGCCGACGTCGATCACGAACTGGTCCGACAGGCCATCCACGGTGGTGGCGTCGGTGCGCACGGTCGCGGCCTGGCGCAGCTTGGCGATCTGCGCGCGGTCGGCCTTGGGTTTGCCGGTGTCGGCGCGGTCGTGCTTGATCGGCTTGACGCCGCGCAGCTCGTTTTTGAACAGGGAAAAATCGTCGTCTTGCATATCAGCCTCCGCGAAGGGCGGGCAGTTTACCTAAATCGCGGCGGCCGGGGCGCAGGAAACGCTATTCAAGCGCCATCAGTCGTGCTTTTTCATCAGGTGCGAGGCGATATTTAGTGACAACGGCTGGCGCATCTTCCTACGGCTACGACGCCACAACCACACGCCCAGCCACAGCACCAGCAACCCGCTGACCAGCAGGATTGCCGAACCGCCAGGGCTGGCATTCAGCTCGCCAAGGGCCGGTGAATGACCAGACAAACCAGCGCCACCAGCACCCGCCAGCAGCAGACCTATTATTGCCAGCAACGCGGCAAAGCCGGCTACCAGGCGCAGACGCCAATTGCTCGGGCCCTTGGGGCGCAAGCGACGAGCATCAAAACCATCGGATATCTTCATCCCGACCTTTCCTCCAGGGTATCGGCCCTTCGACCGGAAGATACACGGGTTGTTCCGGGGAGAGGGGTAAATGCGCCAAATGAGAAGGCATTGGGGATGAGCGGGGCCGTAAACACGCCGCTCATCCCCGGTACGATCAGATCAGATCTTTGGTCAAGGCGAGGGTGGCGAAGTTGTCGGCCATGATGGCCATTTCGGTCTGCTGCACGTGCTCGGCACTCAGGATGCCGCCTTTGTAAGGCAGGTCGCGCGTGGCGCAGGCGTCTTCCACCAGGGTGCAGCGAAAACCCAGGTTCTTCGCCGCACGCACCGTGGTGCTGACGCTGGAGTGGCTCATGAAGCCGGCCACGATCAGGTCCAGGGAGCCAAGGTCTTGCAGGTGTTTTTCCAGGCCGGTGCCGTGGAAGGCGCTGGGTAGCAGTTTGCCGATGATGGTTTCGTCACCGCTTGGCTCAAGGCCGGAAATGAACTCGCCGCGCTCGCCTTGCGGGTCGAACAGGCCGCCGACGGTGCCCAGGTGGCGCACGTGGACGATCGGGCGCCCGGCGTTGCGGGCCGCTGCAACCAACTGCTTGATGTTGTCTACCGCCGCGTCCATGCCCGAGAGGGCGAGTGGACCGCTGAGGTATTCCTTCTGGGCGTCGATGATCACGAGGGTCGCATGGCTGAGGTTGGCTGCTGCGTAACCGCGACCGCTGAGTTGAAACATCGTCTTTGGAACGGACATTCTGGGGCTCCTGTGAGGGGGGCTTTTGCGACATTGTCCACTGGCTGAGCGGTTCTGTGAATCGCTACTATCGTAAGGTACGCCGTTGTTGGCGTGCAGCCTTGTCAAGTGGGCGCCGCGTTTAACCGAATGCTGGCAATTTGGATGAAATCCGACGGGTGGCGACGAAGTTTCGTACATCGTCGGTACAGGCGAAGGCTGTTAGAATCGCCGGTCGTTTTTTCAGGAGTCTGCCCCCGTGATCACTTCCCGCCTGCGCACCTTGCGCGACCACATCCGTTGGGCTGTCAGCCGTTTCCATGGGGAAGACCTGTTTTTTGGCCATGGTACCGACAATGCCTGGGATGAAGCCCGCCAATTGGTGCTCGGTGCCTTGCACCTGCCGTGGGAAATTGCTGATAGCTACCTGGACTGCAACCTGGAAGAAGAAGAAATCTCCCACGTGCAGCGTTTGTTGCACCGGCGCATCCATGAGCGTGTTCCGACCGCCTACTTGTTGAAAGAAGCGTGGTTCTGCGGCATGTCGTTTATCGTTGACGAGCGCGTGCTGATCCCGCGTTCACCGATTGGCGAACTGATCGAAAACCGCTTCGAACCTTGGCTGGCCCAGCCGCCGGCGCGCATTCTCGACCTGTGCACTGGCTCGGGTTGCATCGGTATTGCCTGCGCTTATGAGTTCCCGGACGCCGAAGTGGTGCTGGGGGACTTGTCCTTTGAAGCGTTGGAAGTGGCCAACCAGAACATCGAGCGTCATGGCGTCGATGAACGCGTCTACACCGTGCAGGGCGATGGCTTCGACGGCCTGCCGGGCCAGCGCTTCGATTTGATCGTGTCCAACCCGCCGTATGTGGATGCCGAAGATTTTGCCGACATGCCGGACGAATACCAGCACGAACCCGAGTTGGGCCTAGCCTGCGGTGATGATGGCTTGAACCTGGTACGGCGCATGCTGGCCGAGGCGGCGGACCATCTGACCGAGAAGGGTTTGCTGATTGTGGAAGTGGGCAACAGCCAGGTGCACGTCGAGGCGTTGTACCCAGAGGTGGATTTTGCCTGGCTGGACTTCCAGCGCGGTGGGCACGGGGTGTTCATGTTGACGGCGGAGCAGTGTCGCCAGCACCAGGCGGTATTTGCGGCGAAGGTGTAACGGTAGGAACTGGGTCAGTGTGGGAGCTGGCAAGCCAGCTCCCACATTGACTGCATTCAACCTGTTATCTGTGTGTAGCAATCCAGATCAACAACCCTGCCTGAAACACCGTAAACGCCACCAGGCAGGTAATGGTAAAGCGCAGCCCGCTGTCCTCGCGTTTGAACTTGGTGACCTTTTCCTCTTCCTTGCGCAGCTTCACTTCCTGTTCCGCCAGGTTCTGCTCGGCCTGTTGGAGCATCTGCGCCGCTTCCAGGATCTCGACAAACTGCACCTTTTCGGTGTTCCAGTTTTCCAGCACATCCCCGACCTTGCCCGGCTGCACGTTGCCCTTGAGGTGCTGCACGTCGGCGTAGGCCACATCAAAGCCGTGGACCCGCAAGAAGTGATCGCGGCGCAGGCGCGTGGCTTCGTTCAGGGCGTCTTTGTTGGACAGGTCCACGCCGTCGATGCGGTAGCTGGCCCACTTTTTCTTCGCCCACGCCGCCCCTTGGGCCACGAGGAAACGCCCGATGCCGCGGTTGGCCGGCTCGATTTCCAGGCTGTTGCCCGGGCCGAAATGCACGCGGTGTTTATCGTGATCGACCCACACGTCCAAGTGGTTCTGTTCGCGCCGCACGCGCTGCCCTGGCAACTGGATGACCATGCGCAGCAGGCTGTGGTGGCTGTCATTGCGCTCGGCATAGCCGAATTGCACGAACCGCAGCGGTCGCACACCGGTGGCGCGGTCGGTGGCCAGGGGCGCCAGGCGCAGCATCTTGAAATGCTCGGGCTGGACCTCCGCCCACGGAAGGGGCGCCGCGTCGACGGCCTCGGTTTTTTCAGCCGGGGTGTCGGCGGTGGGTTCCGGTGTTGCTTCTGTGGTTGTCATGCGGCGCGATCCTGTCCTAGCCCAGCAAGCCGACAGCTTTTTTGCTGCGACACTGGGCTTATCGGCCGCTTTGCGCAGGACTAGAGACAAATTGTCGCTTAACGGGGCTGAAGTCCGTCGATAAAGCGCACCACGCGGCTGCCCAACTCGGCAGCGAGGGGCAATTGCGGGTCGTTGTAGGACGCCAATTGCTGTTGCACATCCTTGGGCACGATGCGCATGACGTGGTTCATGCCCTCAATCAGCGCTAATTGTGCATCGGGTTTGGCCTGCTTCAGTTGCTGCGCATCGCCTACGCCCACTTGAATATCGTTGGTGCCCTGGATAATCAGCGCCGGCATATCCAGCTTGGCAAAGGCCGCCGAGGGGTCGGCACGGAACAGGCTGATCAGATACGGCTGCACGCTTGGTCGGAAAATACCCAGCAGCGGGCCAGGTACATCCGCATCCACTTGACCGGCCTTGAGGTGATCGAGGATCTGATTGCTGCGCAGCAACAGGGCAGGGGGCAGGTGACCCGCCAGTTGCTGGCGGATGACCTGATCGACCGGGCGTGCACTGCCGGACAGGGAAATCACCCCGGCCGGTTGCAGTTGCGGCGCGGCGAGGGCCGCCACCAGCGCACCTTCACTGTGGCCGAGCACCACCAGCGGGCCCATGCGTTTGTCAGCCTTGAGCAGTTTGCCCCAGGCCACGGCGTCGGCAACGTAGGCGTCGAGCGTGAGGTTGCGCTCATCGGGCGTGGCTGCAAGGCTGGCGGCCACGCCGCGCTTGTCGTAGCGCACGCTGGCGATGTTGTGCCGGGCCAGTACCCACGCCAGGCGCTTGAGGCTGTCGTTGCGCGCGCCGTCGGCACTGTTGCCGTTGCGGTCGGTGGGCCCGGAGCCGGCGATGATCAGCACCACCGGCACCGGTTTGTCGGATTGGGGCAGCAGCAGCGAGCCAAACAGCTCGCCGCTGCCGGTGTCCAGGCTGATGGGCCGTTGCAGCACCACGGGGGAGGCGGCGTGGGCCACGGCGGTAAACAGGGTGAGGGCCAGCAGTAAAACTCGAAGCATCATCGCGCCATCATCAGGGAGGTGCCGGTTCGACCAATGTCTACCCGGAAGGTTTCGAGGATGAACTAGTCGGTTGGCCCGCGTATACTGGCGCGCTTGGTTATCACCCCTGAGTGATTACAACTGATTTCACGGAGCGCCCTGCATGTCCGGCAATACCTTCGGCAAGCTGTTCACTGTCACCACCGCGGGCGAAAGCCATGGCCCGGCGTTGGTCGCCATTGTCGACGGCTGCCCGCCCGGCCTCGAGCTGTCCCTGGAAGACCTGCAGCGTGACCTCGACCGCCGCAAGCCCGGCACCAGCCGCCACACCACCCAGCGCCAGGAACCCGACGAAGTCGAGATCCTCTCCGGCGTGTTCGAAGGCCGCACCACCGGGTGCGCCATCGGCCTGTTGATCCGCAACACCGACCAGAAGTCCAAGGACTACTCGGCGATCAAGGACCTGTTCCGCCCGGCCCACGCCGACTACACCTACCACCACAAATACGGTGAACGCGACTACCGTGGCGGTGGCCGCAGCTCGGCCCGCGAAACCGCGATGCGCGTGGCCGCCGGTGCCATCGCCAAGAAATACCTGGCCACCCAGGGCATCGTGATCCGTGGCTACATGAGCCAGCTGGGGCCGATCGAGATCCCGTTCAAGACCTGGGACAGCGTGGAAGACAACGCCTTCTTCAGCCCCGACCCGGACAAAGTGCCGGAACTGGAAGCCTACATGGACCAGTTGCGCCGCGACCAGGATTCCGTCGGCGCCAAGATCACCGTGGTGGCCGAGGGCGTGAAGCCGGGCCTGGGCGAGCCGATCTTCGACCGCCTGGACGCCGAACTGGCCCATGCGCTGATGAGCATCAACGCGGTGAAAGGTGTGGAAATTGGCGCCGGCTTCGCTTGTGTCTCCCAGCGCGGTACCGAGCACCGCGATGAACTGACGCCGGAAGGTTTCCTCAGCAACAACGCGGGCGGCATTCTTGGCGGTATTTCCTCCGGCCAGCCGATCGTGGCGCACCTGGCGCTCAAGGCCACGTCGAGCATCACCACGCCGGGCCGTTCGATCGACGTGCATGGCAACCCGGTGGATGTGATCACCAAAGGCCGCCATGACCCGTGCGTCGGCATCCGTGCCACGCCGATTGCCGAGGCGATGATGGCCATCGTGCTGATGGACCACCTGCTGCGCAACCGTGGGCAAAACGCCGATGTGCGTGTGAGTACTCCGGTGCTGGGCCAGCTGTGACGGCGCGGCGGTGACAGCCCTTCCATACTGGCGCCTCTCCAGCTTCTACCTGTTCTACTTCGCCCTGCTCGGGGCGACGGCGCCGTTCCTGGCCCTGTACTTCGACCACCTGGGGTTCTCCAGCGCGCGCATCGGCGAACTGGTGGCCATCCCCATGCTGATGCGCTGCGTGGCGCCCAACCTGTGGGGCTGGCTCGGCGACTACACCGGCCGGCGCCTGGTCATCGTGCGCTTTGGCGCGGTGTGTACCTTGGCGAGTTTCTCGCTGATCTTCGTCAGCCAGACCTACGCCTGGCTGGCCCTGGTGATGGCCCTGCACGCCTTCTTCTGGCACGCGGTACTGCCGCAGTTTGAAGTGATCACCCTGGCGCACCTGCAAAAACAGACGTCGCGCTACAGCCAGATCCGCCTGTGGGGATCCATCGGTTTTATCCTCACCGTGGTGATCATGGGGCGCCTGTTCGACTGGCTGAGCCTGGATATCTACCCGGTGGTGGTTGTGGTGATCATGGCCGGCATCATCGGTGCCAGCCTGTGGGTGCCGAATGCGCAACCCGCCACCCACGGCAACCGCCTGGCGGGTGATGGCTTTCTCAAGCAACTGCGCAGCCCCGGCGTGCTGGCGTTTTATGCCTGCGTGGCACTGATGCAAATGAGCCATGGCCCGTATTACACCTTTCTCACCCTGCATCTTGAACACCTGGGCTACAGCCGTGGCCTGATCGGTCTGTTGTGGGCGCTGGGGGTGGTGGCGGAAGTGCTGATGTTTTTGGGCATGAGCCGCATCCTCACGCGCTTTTCGATACGCCGGGTGCTGCTGGCGAGCTTCCTGCTGGCGGCTGTGCGTTGGTTGTTGCTGGGTTCGTTTGCCGAATTTTTCTGGGTGCTGCTGTTGGCGCAGGTGATGCACGCCGCCACCTTTGGCAGTTTTCATGCAGCGGCGATTGCCTTTGTGCAACGCAGTTTCGGCGATAAACAACAGGGCCAGGGCCAAGCCCTGTACGCCGCACTGGCCGGCACCGGCGGGGCGTTGGGCGCGCTGTACGCCGGTTACAGCTGGAACCTGTTGGGGCCGACCCTGACCTTCAGTATCGCCAGCATCGCGGCACTCGCCGCCGCCATTATCATTGGCCTTCGATTGCAAGAGCCCAATAAAGGAACCGTGCAATGAGTTATGTCGCTGTCTACCACGTGGCCACACCGGACACTCCGAACAAGGTCCTGACCCATCTCGACGACATCGTCGCGACCCTGGCTGAGCATGGCGTGCGCTTCGAGCGCTGGCAGCCGAGCCCGATCGAGAAGGGCGCCAGCGCTGCTGACATGATCGCCGCGTACCAGGTGCAGATCGATAGTCTCGGTTACGACAACGTAGACGTGTTCAGCGTCACGGGCGCTGATCTGCAAAAAGACCACGCGCGTGCGCAACTCCTCAAAGAGCGGCGCTACAGCGAGGACCATGCGCGCTTCTTTATCGCCGGGCAGGGGTTGATTGCCTTGCACGTGGAGGACTATGTGTATGCCGTACGTTGTGAGAAAAACGATGTGTTGCTGATCCCGGCGGGCTTGCCCCATTGGATCGATATCGGTGAGAACCCGCACTTTGTTACGCTGCACCTGTTTAATACGGCTACAGGGGATGCTGCGCTCACCGACGACGTAATTGCCCTTGGTTTTCCTGGTTTGGACGATTAAGCACAAGTTCTTGGATGTTCAATCCCGGCGAGTTGGAAGTTGTTGTGGGAAGATCCCTATTTGACTGTAGGGCTCAGCTGTTTATTGCGGGCCTTACTCCTTAATACCATTCGTTATGCAACTCTTTCCGGCGCCAATGTTTATATCACCTGTCAATCGGAAAAATCCGAAGGTGTCATGGCATCCGCCGATATAAGGAGAGAAGTAATGAGAGGCGCAGAGGAGTTGCACCCGCCGCTGTATACCGTGCCCAACGCTATCAGAAGACGCCTGAGCTTGGCGGGCAAGTCCCTGACGCCGACAGAGCTGGAGATCCTGCGTTGGGCGTCGAATGGCAAGACTGTCTGGGAGATCAGCCAGATTCGCGCGACGTCCGAGGCCACGGTGAAATTCCACCTGCGCAATATCTACGGCAAGTTGGAGGTGAGCAACCGTGTGCAGGCGATGAATGAAGCGGCGCGCCAGGGACTCTGTTGACCCATAAAAAAGGGCCGCAACGCTTGATGGCGTTGCGGCCCTTTTTTGTGTGCGGTGTTTAAGCCGAATGATAAGTCGGCAGGGCAAAGCGGTTTTGGCTTTGCAGCATCGAAATTTGTGGCAGGTCGCTGGCTTGCTCGGCCAGGTCGCGGCGGATGGCGCTGATCACCCACGTCAGTTGGTCGGCGGTATGCAGTTGCTGGTAAGAGATCGAGCGCTTGACCTGTTTGCCTTCGCTGTTGCGCAGGGTCAACAGGATGCCGCCGTCTGGGCGAGGCTGGGTGGTGACATCGTAGTTGGAGAATACTGAGGCGAATTTATCTTGGATCAGGCTCATGTCTATCAGCTCCGTTGGCTCAAGTTGGCAAGCATGGAGTGATAGGTGCAGTGATTGTGCCATCTAGTCGATTATAAAAATAACCTTATAAATCAATTGCTTATAAAATTATTAGATTTTCATTTTCGTGCAAATTGCATGAATGGCCATCATGCATCCTGCATTTTGCGCTGTTCAGCCAAGTGGTTTGCCGCGCCGCTACACATGCAGACTGCCTTGGAACGGCTAAATTCCGTTTTTCTGCGGCAGTCCATCGGGATACAAAACTTTTCAAATCCCGCGTGTACAGGTGAACAAGGGCTGACGTAATTTCCTGCAAGGCATAACGAAGAATAAGAAAAAGGACGTTCCTCCATGAGCCATCTGCAAAACGACATGATCACCTGGCGCATGCTGCTGCGTAAGGTGCCCGCCATTGTTCGCGCCCTGCCACGGGTGGTGCGCGGCATGCGTGCTGCCAACGTCACCGACCCGGCCCAGCCTTGCGGGCTGGGCTGGCACTTCGAGCAGGCCACCCTGCGCAACCCTGATGGCACCGCGCTTTTATACGCTGACCGTGTGCTCAGCTACCGCGAAGCCAATGAGCGCGCGAACCGCATCGCCCATTACCTGCAGGCCCAGGGCGTGCGCAAAGGTGATGTGGTGGCGATGTTTATCGAAAACCGCCCTGAACTGCTGCTGAATGTATTGGCGGTGGCCAAGCTCGGTGGCATCTGCGCCATGGTCAACACCTCGCAGACCCAGGGCACCCTGGTGCACAGCCTGAACCTGGTGAACCCGGTGGCGATTGTGGTGGGCTCGGAATTGGTGGCGTCCTACGAGGCCGTGCGCGATCAGGTGGCGATTCCGGCCGAACGCACGTGGTTCGTTGCCGAACAGCAGGCCAGTGAGGTGCCTGCGGGTTACACCGACCTGATCGCCGCCAGTGCCGAATGCCCGGTGGACAACCCGGCCAGCACCGCGCAGATCTTCTTCAATGACCCGTGCTTCTATATCTACACCTCCGGCACCACAGGCCTGCCCAAGGCCGGCATCATGAAACACGGGCGCTGGACCAAGACCGCCGTCAGCTTCGGCAGCATCGCCCTGGACATGGGCCCGGACGACGTCCTTTATTGCACCTTGCCGCTCTATCACGCCACCGGCCTGTGTGTGTGCTGGGGCTCGGCGATTGTCGGCGCGTCGGGGTTTGCCATCCGGCGCAAGTTCAGCGCCAGCCAGTTCTGGGACGATGCGCGCAAGTTCAACGCGACCACCCTGGGTTATGTCGGCGAATTGTGCCGTTACCTGCTCGACCAGCCGCCCAGCGCCAGCGACCGTGACAACCGCGTGACGAAGATGGTTGGCAATGGCCTGCGCCCCGGGGTGTGGGCGCAGTTCAAGCAGCGCTATGGCGTTGACCATATCTGCGAGCTGTATGCCGCCAGCGACGGCAATATCGGCTTCACCAACGTACTGAATTTCGACAACACCATCGGCTTTTGCCTGCAACACTGGGCACTGGTGGACTACGCCCACGACAACGGCGAGCCGATCCGTGGCAGTGATGGCTTTATGCGCAAAGTGCAGACGGGCGGTCAGGGCCTGTTGCTGGCGCGAATCGACGAAAAATCCCCGTTCGACGGCTACACCGACCCGGAAAAGAACCGCAAGGTGATCCTCACCGACGTGTTCGAAAAGGGCGATCGTTACTTCAACACCGGCGACTTGTTGCGCAGTATCGGCTTTGGCCACGCGCAATTCGTCGACCGTTTGGGGGACACCTATCGCTGGAAGGGTGAAAACGTGTCCACCACCGAGGTCGAGAACATCCTGATGCAACACCCGCAGATCGCCGAAGTGGTGGCCTACGGGGTGGAAATCGAAAACACCAACGGCCGCGCCGGCATGGTCGCGATCACCCCGAGTGAGTCCCTGGCTTCGCTGGACATGCGTGAACTGTTGCAGTTCGCCCACGGCCAGTTGCCGCACTATGCGGTGCCGCTGTTCCTGCGGATCAAGGTGAAAATGGAGACCACGGGCACCTTCAAGTACCAGAAGGTCAAGCTTAAGGAAGAGGCGTTCGACCCGGAGAAAGCCGGGAATGACCCGGTCTACGCCTGGTTGCCGGGCTCGGACTGCTATGTGCCGGTGACGGGGCAGTTATTGGCGCAGATCCAGGGCGGCCAGTTCCGCTATTAGTCGCGTTATTGATTCTGCCTATGGCCGCTTTTGGCAAAAAAGCCATGACAGTGGGGAACTCCATCGCGACACTAGGCGCCTATATAGCCATCGCCAAGGAGCCCCCACATGTCAGACCAAGCCAAACAAATGACCGAAGACGAAGCCGCCGAGTTTGCCGAGCAGGTCTTTGACGTTGCGCGCCGGGGCGACGCCGCTATGCTCGCCGCACTGCTGGCCAAAGGCTTGCCGGTCAACCTGCGCAACCACAATGGCGACACCTTGCTGATGCTCACCGCCTACCACGGCCATGCCGAAGCGGTAAAAGTACTGCTGGAATTCAAGGCCGATCCGTTGATCGCCAATGACAAGAACCAACTGCCGATTGCCGGCGCTGCATTCAAAGGCACCCTGGACGTGGTCAAGGCCCTGATCGAAGGCGGCACGCCGGTGGATGCCGCATCTTCCGATGGGCGTACTGCCTTGATGCTGGCGGCGATGTTCAACCGTGTCGAGATGGTCGATTACTTGCTCGGCCAGGGCGCCAATCTCAAGGCCGCCGATGCCCAGGGTGCCACGGCACTGGCCGCGGCATTGACCATGGGCGCGGCGGATACGACGGCGCAGTTGCAGAAACTGGTGTAGGCTACGCGCCCTTAAAAACCGCCCGCCACAGGACCATCCCCCATGAAAACCGCCCTCGTCGAACTCATCAGCAAAATCAGCGCCGGCGTCATGGGCGAGGACGAAGTGGCGCGCATCGCCGATGAAGCGGCCCAGGCCTACGCGGACCCGGCGGCGTTTCTGGTGGGCAACCCGGATATCAACTACGACGACACGTTCCCGATTCCACTGGGTGAGTGGGTCGTGGTCGGCAGCCTGCCGGACACCGTGCTGTTCCAGGCCGACACCTACGGCGACCTGTTTGCGCAGATTGTCGCTTCTTTCGGCCCCGGCGTGGCGTTCAACCTCAAGCCCAAGCAACTGGCCAAGACCGAAGACCTCACCGCGTTGAACCGCATCCAGATCCAGATGAGCGCTCTCAGCCCTGAAGACGGCGGCTACACGTTGCTCAACTTCAGCCAGTTGCTGGATGACGAGATTCAGGCCGTGCTGGTCTACGGCAAAGACCTGCCGCGCGTGCTGGAATTGTGCGCTGAACTGGGCATCAACGCCGAGCCATCGCTGGAAGCGCTGCGAATCGCCCTACACGTCTGAAATAAAAAGGAACCCCGGTCAGGGCTGACTATCCTACAAGTGCATGCCCTCACTTAGGAGCGACACCATGGGTTCCACTTTTAATGGCTTGATCGGGCTGATCATCCTCGCGCTGGATATCTGGGCGATCATCAACGTGTTCAAAAGCGGCGCGAGCACGGGCGCCAAAGTGCTGTGGATTCTGCTGATCCTGTTGTTGCCGGTGTTGGGCTTGATCATCTGGGCCATCGCCGGGCCACGAGGTAACGTGCGGATCTGAGCCGTCCACATCAATCTGATGTGACCACCGTTAATGTGGGAGCTGGCTTGCCTGCGATGGCATCACCTCGGTGTAACTGATAGACCGAGGTGCCCGCATCGCAGGCAAGCCAGCTCCCACACAAGTCCGGCTCCCACACTGGTTTGTGTGCAGCCATAAGATTTGTGTGTCGAAATATTCGCTACACGGAATTTTCACACACCATCTCGGACAATTCCCTCGCTTTACTTCCACGTAAGAAGGCTCTGTCTCGGGCCGAGAAAACCACCACAAAGAAGGTTTTTTCCTCAGTAATCAATAGCGCTGATGGCATTCCTCGGGCACCATTTGCGCCAACGCGCTGACCCCCTGTTCCTACACGCTTGGGCGTGGGCAGGATGCCGCTGCAATATTTCGCAACTTAAACTTCCAATGGGTCCTAAAACGACATGGCAAACCCGGACGCCCTGAATCAGCAGCGAGCTTCAAATCGCCTGCTGCAACCGACCGTCAAATCCCATCTGGCGTACACGCTGCTTTGCGCACTGGTCATGATGGTGATGTTCTCCCTGCTGCGCCTGGCGCTGCTGGTTTACAACCGTGAAATGATCCTCGACACGCCGGCCTCGACCTTCCTGGAAGCGTTCGGCAATGGCCTGCGCCTGGATATTCGCCTGGTGGTCTACCTGCTGATCCCGTTGCTGCTGGCATTGTTCAGCGTACGGGCCATGGCGGCGCGCGGGTTCTTCCGTGTCTGGCTGACCGTTGCGTCCAGCATCGCGCTGTTCCTCGGCCTGATGGAGATGGACTTCTACCGTGAGTTCCACCAGCGCCTCAACGGCCTGGTCTTTCAGTATGTGAAGGAAGACCCGAAAACCGTGATGAGCATGCTCTGGTACGGTTTCCCGGTGGTGCGCTACCTGCTGGCCTGGGCCGTGGGCACGCTGATCCTGAGCATCGCATTCAAAGGCGCCGACCGTGCGACGCGCCCGCGTGGCCCGTTCAGCGGTGGCACCATCAGCACCCGCCAAGTGGCACCGTGGTATTCGCGCATCGCGGTGTTTGTGGTCTGCCTGTTGATCGCCGTGGTCGCCGCCCGTGGCACCCTGCGCCAGGGCCCGCCGCTGCGTTGGGGTGACGTGTACACCACCGACTCCAACTTCGCCAACCAACTGGGCCTTAATGGCACGTTGTCGTTGATCGGCGCAGCCAAGGCTCGTTTCTCCGAGCACCGTGACAACACCTGGAAAGCCACCTTGGAACAACCGCTGGCAACCCAGGTCGTGCGCGACATGCTGGTGCTGCCGACCGAGAAACTGGTGGATACCGACACCGCCGCCGTGCGCCGCGAGTTCACGCCGCCGGCCGAGAAAACCCTGCCGATCAAGAACGTGGTCGTGATCCTGATGGAAAGCTTCGCCGGTCACTCGGTGGGCGCCCTGGGACGTCCGGGCGATATCACGCCGTACTTCGACAAGCTTTCCAAGGAAGGTTTGCTGTTCGACCGTTTCTTCTCCAACGGCACCCACACCCACCAAGGGATGTTTGCCACCATGGCTTGCTTCCCGAACCTGCCGGCCTTCGAGTACTTGATGCAGACGCCGGAAGGCAGCCACAAGCTGTCGGGCCTGCCGCAGTTGCTCAGCGCGCGCAAGTTTGACGACGTATATGTCTACAACGGCGACTTCGCCTGGGACAACCAGTCGGGCTTCTTCAGCAACCAGGGCATGACCAACTTCATCGGGCGTAACGATTTCGTCGATCCGGTGTTCTCCGACCCGACGTGGGGCGTGTCTGACCAGGATATGTTCAACCGTGGCCTGGAAGAGTTGAAAGCCCGCGAAGGCGGCAAGCCGTTCTACGCGCTGCTGCAAACCCTGTCCAACCACACGCCGTACGCGTTGCCGACGCCATTGCCGGTGGAGAAAGTCACTGACCGTGGCAGCCTCAACGAGCATTTGACCGCCATGCGCTACTCCGACTGGGCCCTGGGCCAGTTCTTTGAAAAGGCCCGCAAAGAGCCGTACTTCAAGGAAACCCTGTTCGTCATCGTGGGCGACCACGGCTTTGGCAACGAACAGCAGATCACCGAGATGGACTTGGGCCGCTTCAACGTGCCGATGCTGATGATTGCACCGGGCGTGCAGGAGAAGTTCGGCGAGCGTGACCACACCGTGGGCACCCAGATCGACATCGTGCCGACCATCATGGGCCGCCTCGGTGGCGACACCCTGCACCAGTGCTGGGGTCGTGACCTGCTGAACCTGCCGGAAGGCGACAAGGGTTTTGGCGTGATCAAGCCGTCGGGCAGCGACCAGACTGTGGCGCTGGTCACCGACGACCGCATCCTGGTACTGCCCAAGGAAATGCCACCGAAGTTGTGGCAGTACGAACTGGGTGCCAACCCGAGCGGTAAAGTGATCGCGGATTCGCCGGACGAGGCGGCACTCAAGCAGAAACTTGAGTCGTTCCTGCAGACCGCTACCAAGAGCCTGCTGGATAACACCGCTGGCGTGGTAGATGGCAAGCCGGACTAACTAACCGGTAATAAAAAAGAGGCCCTCTAGAGGGCCTCTTTTTTTGCCTGCCGTTTATATCCGGCCGAGCAACAACAGCACCAGCAAGACCACCAGAACCACACCAAGGATACCCGACGGGCCATAACCCCAATTGCGTGAGTGTGGGAAGACGGGCAGGCCACCGACCAGCAGGAGGATCAGGATAATGATCAGAATGAGGCTCATGGTTTTGTACCTTCTGGTTATTGAGCAATAGGTCTGCAGGTTTAATCACAGACGGCTTAATAACTCCGACTGGTGCCCTTGGGAGAAAATTCCAAGTTTTTTTAAAGCTTTTTGCACACGGGCTTATTTCTTTTAATCCGCTGCCTTAGTTGAAAGTTATTGAACTTGTGCAGTGCGCCATGCTCCGACCCGGCCGCGGGTTTGCCTGGGGCATTCAGCAACTTTATGGGGCGTGGGTGTGGGAAAAACCTTCGCTACACTGCCGATCACCTCTTCCGTGAACCACAAGGCAACTTCCTATGCAAAATCGCATGATGATCACTGGCGCCGGGTCCGGCCTGGGTCGCGAAATCGCTCTGCGCTGGGCCCGCGAGGGTTGGCAGTTGGCCTTGTCGGACGTCAGCGAGCCCGGCCTGCAAGAAACCCTCAAGCTTGTGCGCGAGGCGGGTGGCGATGGCTTCGTCCAGCGTTGCGACGTACGCGACTACAGCCAGCTCACGGCGTTTGCCCAGGCCTGCGAAGTGAAGCTCGGCGGTATCGATGTGATCGTCAACAATGCCGGCGTGGCCTCGGGCGGTTTCTTCGCCGAACTGTCCCTGGAGGATTGGGACTGGCAGATCGCGATCAACCTGATGGGCGTGGTCAAGGGTTGCAAGGCGTTCCTGCCGCTGCTGGAAAAGAGCAAGGGCCGCATCATTAACATCGCCTCGATGGCCGCGCTGATGCAAGGACCGGCCATGAGCAACTACAACGTGGCCAAGGCCGGCGTGGTGGCCCTGTCGGAAAGCCTGCTGGTGGAGCTCAAGCAACAGGAAGTCGGGGTGCACGTGGTGTGCCCGTCGTTTTTCCAGACCAACCTGTTGGATTCGTTCCGTGGGCCGACGCCCGCGATGAAGGCGCAGGTCGGCAAGCTGCTGGAAAGCTCACCGATTTCGGCGGCGGATATTGCCGACTACATCTACCAGCGAGTGGCTGAAGGCGAATTCATGATTCTGCCCCATGAGCAGGGGCGGATGGCGTGGGCGTTGAAGCAGAAGAATCCGCAGCTGCTGTATGACGAAATGACCACCATGGCCGATAAGATGCGGGCCAAGGCGCAGGCGACCAAAGTCTGAAGGTCGGCGCGGGCTTGTGTGGGAGCGAGCAAGCCCGCTCCCACACAAAACCGCGCCCGCAGGCTGGGGTGTGGTCTGTCAGGGAAATTACCGGGTGATGTAGGTCCGGCCTGATTTTGCCGCAAGCCATTGCTGTACTCCCGCGCAATCGCGCATGGTCAAGGTCCTGTCACTCTTAAAGGACAACCGCCATGCTGGTACTTAGCCGCGCTATAGGCGAAACCATTTCCATCGGCGATGACATCGCCTTGCACATCATCGAGCTGAACGGCTCCCAAGTGAAATTCGGTGTCGAGGCCCCGGCGGGGGTGAATGTGCACCGCGCCGAGGTGTATCAGAAAATCCTCGAACGCCAAGCCGCCGAAGCCCCCGCCACCAACCCGTAAACCATTCAATCGAACAGATGCTTGGGCACGTCGTGCTTGAGCATCAACTGGCACTGCTCGCTTTCGGGGTCGAACACGATCAGTGCCTGGCCTTTGGTCAGCGCCTGGCGTACGCGCAGCACGCGGGTTTCCAGGGGCGTGTCGTCGCCATTGTCGGTGCCGTCGCGGGTGACGAAATCTTCAATGAGGCGGGTCAGGGTGTCGACTTCAAGTGCGTCGTAGGGAATCAGCATACAAGCCTCGGCTTTAGAATCCCGGCGATGCTACTGCGCCGGGCTCCAGGTTGCCAGCCTCAGGTTTTTTGACCGACCAGGCTGTCCACGGACGGCACCCGTGTGTCGCTCTCCATCTGCGTCTCGTGCTCCAGCTGATGGCTGAAGCGGTCCAATGAGCCCTGGGCCGGTTGCGCATCGCTGGCGAACACTGGCGGGCTGAGAATGTACGCCCCCAACAGACGACTCAAGGCCGCAAGGCTGTCGATATGGGTGCGCTCGTAGCCATGGGTCGCATCACAACCAAACGCCAGCAGTGCGGTGCGGATATCGTGGCCGGCGGTCACGGCCGAGTGCGCGTCACTGAAGTAGTAACGGAACAGGTCGCGGCGCACCGGCAGTTCGTTGTCCGCCGCCAGGCGCAGCAAGTGCCGGGACAGGTGATAGTCATACGGCCCACCGGAATCCTGCATCGCCACGCTCACCGCATGCTCGCTGGAGTGCTGGCCGGGGGCGACCGGGGCGATATCGATGCCGACAAATTCGCTGACATCCCAGGGCAGGGCGGCCGCAGCGCCGCTGCCGGTTTCTTCGGTGATGGTGAACAGCGGGTGGCAATCGATCAGCAACGGCGCACCGCTGTCGACGATGGCTTTGAGCGCCGCGAGCAGGGCGGCCACGCCGGCCTTGTCGTCGAGGTGACGGGCACTGATGTGCCCGCTGTCGGTGAACTCGGGCAACGGGTCGAAGGCCACGTAGTCACCGACGCTGATCCCCAGGGAATCGCAATCGGCGCGGGTTGCGCAGTAGGCGTCCAGGCGCAGTTCCACGTGGTCCCAGCTCACCGGCATTTCATCCACGGCGGTGTTGAACGCATGCCCGGAGGCCATCAACGGCAGCACGCTGCCACGGATCACGCCGTTGTCGGTAAACAGGCTGACGCGGCTGCCTTCGGCGAAACGGCTGGACCAGCAGCCCACCGGCGCCAGGGTCAGGCGGCCGTTGTCCTTGATCGCGCGCACGGCGGCGCCGATGGTGTCGAGGTGGGCGGACACGGCGCGGTCGGGGCTGTTTTTCTGGCCCTTGAGGGTGGCGCGAATGGTGCCGCGCCGGGTCATTTCGAAGGGGATGCCGAGTTCTTCCAGGCGCTCGGCGACGTAGCGCACGATGGTGTCGGTAAACCCGGTGGGGCTGGGAATGGCGAGCATTTCCAGGAGGACTTTTTGCAGGTAGTTGAGGTCGGGTTCGGGGATGGTTTGGCTCATAAAGACTCCTGTTGGCTTTAAGGGGGTGGTGTCTTCAAAGGCCTCATCGCGGGCAAGCCCGCTCCCACATGGGAATGCGATCAACCTGTGGGAGCGGGCTTGCCCGCGATGAGGCCAGGTCAGGCAACCCACCTCTCAAGCAGTGGCTTAACTGTGAGGAAACAACAAATCCACAAACCGCTCAGCCGTCGGCTGCGGTTCATGGTTGGCCAGTCCGGCCCGTTCGTTGGCTTCGATAAACACATACTCGGGTCTGTCGGCAGCGGGCACCATCAGGTCCAGGCCCACCATGGGGATGTCCAGGGCGCGGGCGGCGCGCACCGCGGCGTCCACCAGCGTGGGGTGCAGGATCGCGGTGACGTCTTCCAGGCAGCCGCCGGTGTGCAGGTTGGCGGTGCGGCGCACGGCCAGGGTCTGGCCGCGTGGCAGGATGCTGCTGTAGTCGTAGCCCGCCGCGTGCAGGGTGCGTTCGGTTTCGGCATCCAGGGGGATTTTGCTTTCGCCGTCGGTCGCGGCCTGGCGGCGACGGCTTTGGGCTTCGATCAACGCGCCGATGGAGTGATGACCATCGCCGGTCACTTCGGCTGGGCGCCGGATCGCCGCGGCGACCACCTCAAAACCGATCACCAGGATGCGCAGGTCCAGCCCCTCGTGAAAGCTTTCCAATAACACGCGGTTATCGAACTGCCGAGCCGCCTCGATCGCTTGCTGCACCTCTTCGATGCTCTGTAAATCCACCGCGACGCCTTGGCCTTGCTCGCCATCCAGCGGCTTGACGACGATGCGCTGGTGTTCGTCGAGAAATTCCAGGTTGTCATCGGCGCTGGCCGCCAATTGCTGCGACGGCAGTTTCAAGCCAGCCGCTTTGAGCGCTTTGTGGGTCAGGCTCTTGTCCTGGCACAGGGTCATGCTGATGGCGCTGGTCAGGTCGCTCAACGATTCGCGGCAACGTACGCGGCGCCCGCCGTGGCTGAGGGTGAACAGACCCGCGTCGGCATCATCTACCTGCACATCAATGCCGCGCCGATGGGCTTCTTCGACAATGATCCGCGCATAGGGATTGAACCCCGCTTGCGGGCCAGGGCCGAGGAACAGCGGTTGGTTGATGCCGTTCTTGCGCTTGATGGCAAAGGTGGTCAGTGCACGAAAACCGAGCTTGGCGTAAAGGTTCTTGGCCTGGCGGTTGTCGTGCAGCACCGACAGGTCCAGGTAGCTCAAGCCACGGCTCATGAAGTGTTCCACCAGGTGACGCACCAGCACTTCGCCCACACCGGGGCGCGTGCATTGCGGATCGACCGCCAGGCACCACAGGCTGCAACCGTTTTCTGGGTCGTGAAAGGCTTTCTGGTGATTGAGGCCCATTACGCTGCCGATCACCGCGCCGCTGTCTTCGTCTTCCGCCAGCCAGTACACCGGACCACCTTGATGGCGCGGCGTCAGGCGTTCGGCGTCCACAGGCAGCATGCCGCGCCCCTGATAGAGCTGGTTCACGGCCAGCCAATCGGCCTCGCTTTGCACCCGGCGGATACGAAAGCCGCGAAACACGCGGGTCGCCGGGCGATAGTCGGTGAACCACAGGCGCAAGGTGTCGGAGGGGTCGAGAAACAGTTGCTGCGGGTCGATGCCCAGGATCTGTTGGGGCGCCGCCACATACAGCGCGATATCCCGTTCCCCGGGCTGCTCGTTGAGCAGTTCCTGGGCCAGGCTCGCCGGGTCTGGGAAAGTATGCCCGATCAGTAACCGCCCCCAGCCGCAGTGCACGGCAATGGGGTCTGCGCTCAACGGGCTGCCATCTTCGGCCAGCCGGGCTTGCAGGCGCTCGTAGGACGGCGCCTGACCCTTGAGCAAGCGTTGGCTGTAGGCCGCTGCGAGAGGTTTCATCGATCAGATTCCTTGTTCGCTGAGCCATAGGTTCAGCGCCGCCAGTTGCCACAATTTAGAGCCACGCAGCGGGGTCAGTTGGCCTTGCGGGTCGGTGAGCAGGCGGTCGAGCATGGTGGGGTTGAACAGGCCGCGATCCTGGCTCGGGTCCAGCAGCAGGTCGCGCACCCAGTTCAGGGTATCGCCCTGCAAGTGCTTGAGGCCCGGCACCGGGAAGTAGCCTTTCTTGCGGTCGATGACTTCGCTGGGAATCACGCGCCGCGCGGCCTCTTTCAAGACTTGCTTGCCACCGTCGGGCAATTTGAATTTGCCCGGCACACGGGCCGACAGTTCCACCAGGCGGTAGTCGAGGAACGGCGTGCGTGCTTCCAGGCCCCAGGCCATGGTCATGTTGTCCACCCGTTTGACCGGGTCATCCACCAGCATCACCGTGCTGTCCAGGCGCAGGGCCTTGTCCACGGCAGCGTCGGCGCCGGGCATGGCGAAATGTTCGCGCACGAAGTCACCGGCGGCGTCATTGGCCGTCAGCCATTTCGGCGCGACCGTGGCGGCGTAGTCGTCGTAGCTGCGGTCGAAAAACGCCTCACGATAAGACGCGTACGGATCACTGGCGCCGTCCACCTGCGGGTACCAGTGATAACCGGCGAACAGTTCATCGGCGCCCTGGCCGCTCTGTACCACCTTGCAATGCTTGGCCACTTCCCGCGACAGCAGGTAGAAGGCGATGCAGTCGTGGCTGACCATCGGCTCGCTCATGGCACGGAACGCCGCCGGCAGTTGCTCGATGATCTCGCTTTCGGCGATGCGTAATTGGTGGTGACGGGTGCCGTAGTGCTTGGCGATCAGGTCGGAGTATTGGAACTCGTTGCCGGCCTCGCCGCCGGCATCTTCAAAACCGATGGAGAAGGTCGACAGGTCTTGCACGCCGGCTTCCCGCAGCAGGCCGACGAGCATGCTTGAGTCGACGCCACCGGAGAGCAGCACGCCCACATCCACTGCCGCACGTTGGCGGATGGCCACCGCTTCGCGGGTGCTGTCGAGGACGCGGTCGGTCCAGTCTTCCAGCGTGAGGTTTTTCTCATCCTCATGTGGGCCGTAGGGCAGGGTCCACCAGGTTTTCTGCTCGGTCTTGCCGCTGGCGTCGATGCGCATCCAGCTCGCCGGTGGCAGTTTTTCGATGCCTGCCAGCAAGGTGCGCGGTGCAGGCACCACGGCGTGGAAGTTCAGGTAGTGGTTGAGGGCGACCGGGTCGAGGAGCGGGTTGATATCGCCGCCCTTGAGCAGCGCTGGCAACGCTGAGGCAAAGCGTAATCGCTGGCCGGTGCGCGACAGGTACAACGGTTTTACGCCCAGTCGGTCACGGGCGATAAACAGGCGCTGGGCATCACGCTCCCAGATCGCAAACGCAAACATACCGTTGAGCTTGGGCAGCAGCGCCTCGCCCCAGGCGTGATAACCCTTGAGCAGCACTTCGGTGTCGCCGCCGGAGTAGAAGGCGTAGCCCAGGGCTTCCAGCTCTTCTCTCAATTCCGGAAAGTTGTAGATCGCACCGTTGAAGGCCAACGACAGGCCCAGATGCGCATCAACCATCGGTTGGGCCGAGCCGTCCGACAGGTCCATGATTTTCAGGCGCCGGTGGCCCAATGCAACCGGCCCTTGGGCATGGAAACCCCAGGCGTCGGGGCCACGGGGGGCCAGGTGATGGGTGATGCGCTCAATCGCAGCCAGGTCGGCAGGTTGGGCATCGAAACGTAATTCTCCAGCTAATCCGCACATAAATTCCTTACCGGTTTTTCCGTTGGGGAGGGGTAACACTCAATACGCCCAAAGGGCGCGTACCCAGAAACTGACACGGGGCTATCCGGGGAGTTTTAGACCGATAAGTTATAAGGCAAATGGCCGCAGGCCCTTAGCAAGTGGCGCGTGCTGTAGGGCAGTGGCGGTAATCCGGTGTGGGTTCAATGCGAATTTTGCGGCGTTCAAGGGTTGGATTGCCCCGTTATTCGAATCTGAATTTATGGGCTGTGCGCTTAACGTAGTGAGTCATCACTCACTGCATTAAGGATGGTTGCGATGACCGCTACACCGGATTTATATACGCTGACCGCCCCGATGACCCGGGACGAATTGGACGGCGCCCTACTGGATTTGACCGGCGACCTGGACAAGGCACAGGTGCTACACAAGACGCTGGCGCATTGGCTGGTAAAAGCGCCGTCATCAGTGCTCGACGCCCTTGAAGAGGATTACCGGCGCAGCGAAGCCGCTCGGCGTAATCTCGAGAGTCGCTTGAAGCGACTCGAGCCGTTGGACACGTTCTGCATCGACAAGCTGAATGAGTACCTGGCCCAGAAAGGGCACAAGGGCTTGGATGTGCGCCACGATTACCTGCAGTGGACCCGAGTCCAAACGATTGGGTCAATGCACATCACGGGCCTGCCGATAAAGTCGGCCTCTGTGGAAAAGTCCAGCCTGGTGTTGGCGGCCATGCAGAATTTTTCCGAGGACGAGGCTGGGCCTGATGGTTTGTCAGAGGATGCCGCCATTTACTACGCAAAGGATAAGTCCGTCGCCAGCGGCATTACCGCGGAGCAATTTGTCGGGTATTGCCGGGACCTGGACCTGGGGGGGGCCTACCAAAAACATATTCTCGAAACCTTCGACTTGACGGCCTTCGATCTGATTTCGCCCGCGGATGGCCACTCCCAGGCGGAGGTTGATGTGGGCCACGGCATGCGAGCCGATATGTTGATTGACTTGCACATCGCTCGGGCCAAGAACCACATTAAACCAGCGAACTACGCCGGCCTGCTCAAACTGATCAGGAACACCCCGACGGTAGAGTCGCTCGTCAACGCCAAGTCCGATACTAAACCCCTGATTTGGCAAGGCTTGAAAATATCCAAGGCTTGCATATGGGGCGTGTTGGTGTTCTCCAAGGACACGCTGGAGGAGTTCGCTGCCGACGAGTTCATGGTCTATATGCCCAACGAACCTCAGCGGCGCTGGTACGAGTATAAATCCCTCGAGGATTTCAAGACGTATCTGACGTCGAGCTTGAAGCAGGCGTCCTACCTGAAGTTTTTTGAATGCTACCTGGACGAGTTGGAGCGTGCGAATTTTCTCAGCAACTTCAAACAGGATCCGAGGCTGGGGTCGTTACAGGCCATAAAACCCGAGGGAAACCTAAACGATTTTTTCTTTTGCAGTTGTCTCGGCAAAATTCAGCTCGACGTTCGGGTGCTGGCCGTGCCGACCGCGCAGGTGGATGAGGACGCGCGCTATCAACGCTTGTTGGATTACTTCGGCGCCGGCCTGGAGGTCTTGAATGCCGCAGGTTTTTTCGTACCCGTGCTGGGTCAATTGATGTTGGGCGTGGCTGTCGGCCAACTGCTGGGGGACGTGTACGACGGCCTGGAGGACTGGAGCCACGGTGATCATGCGGATGCGCTCAAGCATTTGATCGCGGTAGCGCAGAATATCGCCAGCTTTATCGCGTTTGCGGTGGGGGGGCGTGTGGTGGGCTCGCTCACGCATAGCCAGACGTCGTCGAGTGCGTATTTTGACAAGTTCGAGGCGGTGGAGCTGTCGGGTGATCGTTCCCGTTTATGGCGGCCCGAGCTCAGTTATTACCGCCGACCGGGCGGGCTGCCTGAGCCGTGGGTCGCCAACGCTCGCGGTGTGCATCAGGTGAATGGCCATTCCTATATCCGGATCAACGGCGCGGCGTATGCCATTGGCTATGACGCCAGCCTGGCTGAGTGGCGCCTGAAACACCCCACGCGCTCGACGGCTTATCGGCCACCGCTGAGGCACAACCTCAAGGGGGGCTGGCAGCATGTCTTCGAGCGCCCGGAGGAATGGACAGACCCGATTTATGCCTTGCGTCGGATCGATCCAGCCCTGGAGGATGTACCGTCCGAGGCGCTGCAATATATCGCGGCCATCCACGAGACCGACCTGGCCGACTTGCAGCGCCTGGCGCTGGAGCATGCGCCATTACCGGAGCGCTTCCAGGACACCGTGGCGCGTTTCAAGCTGCACCAGAAAGTCCTCGACTTCGCCGATGCCTTGGCCAAGGAGGACGCACTCGACCCGCGAACCGCGCGTACCCAGATCCTGGCCTTGCCGCTGATGCCGGGCTGGCCCAAGGAGCGCTTTTTCGAATTGCTGGACAGTCGCGACAACCTGCTGGAAAGCCACCCCGACCTCGCGCCTTTCGACTACGAAGACCAAAGCATCCATATCACCGAACAACAGCTCAGGGATGGCCAGGTATTCGACACCCTGCTGGCGGCCTTGTCGGACGATGAGCGCAGCACCTTGCTGGGTGAAACCAGCACCCTCGAAGAGGCCCCGGCATTGCTCAAGCGCCGGCTGTTGGACACGGTCAACGACCGACACCGCCGGCTGTATGACAAGTTGTATGACGAATACAAGGGCACCATTGATGATGAGATGGCACCGTTGCGTGCCCGATTTTCGCAACTGCCCCTGCGTGTCGCCAGGGAGCTGAGGGCCGATGCGTCCTCCCTGGACCGTCGATACTTGATCCAGCAACAGCGTATGTCGCTGTCGCTGGAGCAGAGTGCGCGTGAGGTACTGGACCGAATGGCCGAAGATCAGGCGCTGATGGGGTTGTATTGGCCTCCCTTGGCCGGTGCTTCGACCCGGCGGTTGATCTTCGGCATGCTTGCTCGCTTGAGTCAATGGCCGCCGGACTTGTTGTTGCATGTCTACGAGGGCAGCTTGACCGGTAAGGTCTTGGAACAGGTCGGGCCCTCGACGGCGTCGGTGCGCCGCAGCATTGTTCGTAGCGACAAAGGCTTCCAAGCCTTCGATGAGAAGGGCGCCAGCCTGAACACACAGGTGACTGGGGCAGACGGTTTGTTGCAGGCGGTCGTGGATTGCTTGTCGCCGGCGCAACGCCAGGCGATGAACCTCAAGGGCGAACAGGCGGTTGGCCATTTGCGCAGTCAGTTGCGCTTCAAGTCACAGGATGAGCGGGGTCGCGTTGCGCGTTACCTATGGCCCGAGCGCAGCAGTCCCGAGGAGACGCCGAGTTGCGTACAGGCCCAGTTGGGTGTGTCGCAGACCACCACTGAGTTTGCCCGGACGCTGGTGCGCAAGGTGAAGAGGCTCTATCCCTTATTGGATGATGCACACGTGTCGGCGGTGCTGGAGGGTGCGGGAATGGGCCCTATCAGCCGGGCCAGGGCGGTCAAGGCATGGCAGCAACAGTTCGCAGCGTTGCGTAAGGCTTTGCGACCGTGGGGCACGGCACGCGTCGCCCCACTTGCCGATGGCCTGCCACCGACGCAGTTGCGCCTGAGCCGCTCCCAGGTAATGGCTGCGCTCAAGCGTGCCTGGCATGGGCAGTCGCAGTTGCAGGATGATCAAGGTCGTAATGTGCCTGGCCTCAAGCTGGATCGCATGGTGTTCGGCGACTTCCCTGTATTGCCCGCGCAGGTGAACTTTGACCGTATGCAGTGGCTGTCCTTACGAAACATGGAGCTGAGCCGTGACCCGACGCCCTTTCTGAAACACTTCAACACCTTGAAGGGGCTTGAGTTGGCAGACAACCTGCTTTCGCAAGCGCCAGACGCGTTGTCCTCGATGCCTGCATTGGAACACTTGAACCTGGCTCGGAACACCTTGCAAATGACCGAGACGATGAGCAAGACGCTCGCGCAGATGCGCACGTTGACGTCTCTCAACCTGGCCGGCAACCCCTTGATCGACCCCCCTGATGTCAGCCATCTGTTCGAGCTGCGCGAGTTGTTGCTCAGCGATTGCCGCCTGAGCGGGTTCCCCGAGGGCGTCAGGCGTCTGCCGTATCTGGAGCGTCTTGATTTGCGCGGCAACGAGATAAAGGAGTTGCCCGAGTGGCTAGCCGAAATGCCTCGCCGCTATGGCCAGGCGATCAACCTGGGCAACAACCCGCTATCGACGGCCAGCCAAAGCTTGTTGGAGGCTTACCGCAAGCGTACAGGCCAGGGTATGGGGTACCTGGCAGATGATATTGATCGTATGAATGAACAGGTGGCGCGTGAAACCTGGTTGACTGCCAAGGGGGGCACGAGCACCCAGTACGCGCAAAGGGAGGCCACTTGGAGAGCCTTGAACGAAGAGCCATACCGTGATGCGTTCTTCACGCTACTGGCCAGATTGAAGGACACGGCAGACGCCGCCCAGGTTCGTGCCGACCTTGAACGGCGCGTCTGGCGGGTGCTCAATGCCACGGCGGCAGATGCTGACTTGCGTGACAAGGTGTTCTACCGGGCGGCAATGCCGATAAATTGTGATGACGCCGCTGCTGCCATTTTCAGTGACCTTGAAGTACTGGTCGAAATCCACGAAGGCTCGCATTTGGCTACGGGGGGGCAGGTCAATGCGAGACAGTTGCTCGAGACAGCCAAAAAGTTCTTTCGCTTGAGCCAAGTCGAGAGCTTTGCCTTGGCCCACAGCCGTAAAAATCCCCTGTTGGACAGCGTGCAGGTCAGTCTTTTCTTTCGCACACGCCTGGCGAGCAGCCTGCAGCTGCCGGGCCAACCCAAGGATCTGCATCAGAAGGCACTGGCGGGAGTGGAGCCGTCAGACTTGGCCGCCGCTGACGCCGCCGTGAGGCGCGCCGAGCTCTCTCCGGAGCTGTTGACGTACATCACTCGGTTGCCCTACTGGAAAGCGTATTTGAAGCAAACCTTTGCGGCTCGGTTTGAAACCCTGTTCGAGCCGTTCCATGACCGTTTGGACGTGCTGGAGAGCCAAGACCCACCCTTCTCTGATGCCGATATGATCAGGCAGGCGAACACGATCATGGAAGAAAAGGACAAAGTCGAAGCGGCAGAGATCCGGCGCCTTACGGAGGAGGAAATAAGCCGATCCGAGGTGCGTCTCCCGTCCTGCTCAACGCGCGGGCGGTGAGCCGCGAACCAATGCACGCAAGGCAAAGCGGTTGGGGTGACAGGCTTCGGCCACGCTGCGCGGCAGCGGCAACGGCTCGTTTTCCAGCCAGGCCGCGAGCAGCTCGCCGCACAGCGCAGCGGTGATCAACCCGCGTGAGCCGTGGCCGCTGTTGATATACAGCCCGGGCAGCCAGGGGCAGGGCGCGTCCGGTACTTGGCGGGCGTCTTTGCGCAGCACGGCGTAGGCATGATCGAACGCCTCGCGCGCGGCCAGCGGCCCGACGATGGGCAGGTAGTCGGGGCTGGTGCAACGGAAGGCGGCGCGGCCTTGCAACTGCTCGGGAGCCAGTGCGTCGGCGCCCAGGCGGTGCAGCAAATCCTCGGAGATTTCCCGCAGCATCTCCAGGTTGCCCGCGTGCTCGGCAGCGGTGGGCGTGAGGTCGTCGCTTTTGAAGTCGAAGCTGGCGCCGAGGGTGTGTTCCCCCAGGCGCGCCGGGGCGACATAACCTTCGGCACAGACCACTGTGGCCAGTGCCTGGCTCGCCGGGGTTTGCAGTAGCCGGGTGATCTGCCCGCGAATGCGCTTGAGGGGCAAATCGGCGCTGGGGGCAAAGTGCTTGATGTCGGCGGCGCCGGCCAGCACGACGACACTGGCGCTGGCGAGCAAGGTGTCGCCGTCACGGGCCTGCCACTGCTGATCGACCCGTTGCAGCTCAACCGCATTGTGGTGCGTGAGCACGTCGATCGACGGGTGCGCCGCTTGCCATTGGCACAGGGCAGGCGGGTGGACCCAACCGCCCTCAGGGAAAAACAAGCCGCCCTGTTCCAGCTGGATGCCGGCTTGTTGCTGGGCCTGGTCGCGGTCCAGCAGGTGCAATAACTCTGGCGCAAAGGCCTCGGCCAACCGGGCCTGGCGCTCGGCTTCCTTGGCATCGAACGCCAGTTGCAGCACACCGCAGCCATCCCAATCGATACCGCGATGCAGGTGCTCCAGCAGGCGCCGGGTGTGGCCGAAACCGCTCAGGATCAACTGTGATAACGCCGTGCCGTGGGCTGACAACTTGAGGTACAACACGCCCTGGGGGTTGCCGGAAGCTTCCTGGGCCAACTGTGCATGCCGCTCCAACACACTGACGCGCCAGCCTCGGGCGGCGAGACTGGCGGCGGTAGCGCAACCGGCGAGGCCACCGCCGATGACGATCGCGTGGCGTTCGCCTTCAGTCGCTGCAGGCCTTGCAAACCAAGGTTTTGCAGCGAGCGGCGCGGGGGCGTCCGAGGGCCAGCCGAGGAACTCACCGCGCAGGATCTCCCATTTGTGACCGATGCCCGGCGTGCGTTTCATCTTGAACCCGGCAGCGTTGATCAGGCGGCGTACCCAGCCGGTGCTGGTAAAGGTGCTGATGGTCGAACCGGGGGCGGCCAGGCGCGCCAGTTCGGCGAACAGTTCGGCGGTCCACATGTCGGGGTTTTTGGCCGGGGCAAACCCGTCGAGGAACCACGCATCGATTTGTGCATCCAGTTGCGGCAACTGCTCCAGGGCGTCGCCGATCAACAGGGTCAGGGTGACGCGGCCGTTGTCCAGCACCAGGCGTTGAAAGCCTTGGTGGATGGCGATGTACTGCGCCAGCAACTGCTCGGCGAACGGTTGCAGCTCGGGCCAGAGGGCGAGGGCGCGTTGCAGGTCGGCGTGGCTCAGCGGGTACTTTTCCACGCTGACAAAATGCAGCCGCGCACCGCGCGCCGCGTGCTGCTCGAACAGTTGCCAGGCACAGAGGAAATTCAAGCCGGTACCAAACCCCGTTTCACCGATCACCAGGCGCCCGCCCACTGGCAGTGCGGCAAAGCGCTCCTGCAAACGGTTCTGTTCGAGGAACACGTAGCGGGTTTCTTCAAGGCCCGACTGGTCGGAGAAGTACACATCGTCGAACACCCGCGAGTGCGGGCGGCCTTGGTCGTCCCAGTCGAGCTGGGCGTGGGATACGGGGTTCATGGGCGGCTCGGTAAAGGCAAGGCGGCCATTCTAGCCGATCAATGGGGAATGAATTGACCCACGGCAAGCGCCGGTGGAATTTCCTGCCGCGTGTTGCGGCCCAATCCGCTAGTCTTGAGCCATCTTGAAACGGAGCTGCCCATGTTCGAATCCGCCGAAATCGGTCACGCCATCGACAAAGACACCTACGACGCCGAGGTGCCCGCCCTGCGCGAGGCCCTGCTGGAAGTGCAATACGAGCTGCAACAGCAGAAGCGCTTCCCGGTGATTATCCTGATCAACGGCATCGAAGGCGCCGGCAAGGGCGAGACCGTCAAGCTGCTCAATGAATGGATGGACCCGCGCCTGATCGAAGTGCGCACCTTCGACCAGCAGACCGACGAAGAATTGGCGCGGCCACCGGCCTGGCGTTACTGGCGCCAGTTGCCCGCCAAGGGCCGCATGGGGGTGTTCTTCGGCAACTGGTACAGCCAGATGCTGCAAGCCCGCGTACATGGGCAGATCAAGGACGCGCGCCTGGACCAGGCCATTGCCGGTGCCGAGCGCCTGGAAAAGATGCTCTGCGATGAAGGCGCGCTGATTTTCAAGTTCTGGTTCCACCTTTCCAAAAAGCAAATGAAGGCGCGGCTCAAGGCGTTGGCCGACGACCCGTTGCACAGCTGGCGCATCAGCCCGCTGGACTGGCAGCAGTCCGAGACCTACGACAAGTTTGTGCATTTTGGCGAGCGTGTGCTGCGCCGCACCAGCCGCGACTATGCGCCGTGGCATGTGATCGAAGGCGTGGATGCGCACTACCGCAGCCTTACCGTGGGCAAGCTGCTGCTGGAAGGCATCCAGAATGCCCTGAAGCTACCCAAGGGCAAGGCCAGCGGGATGAACCCGGCGCCGCTGATTGCGTCGGTGGACAAGAAAAGCCTGCTCGACAGCCTCGACCTGAACCAGCGCCTGGAAAAGGATGATTACGAAGAACAACTGATTACCGAGCAGGCGCGCTTGTCCGGCCTGATGCGCGACAAGCGCATGCGAAAGCACGCGCTGGTCACGGTGTTTGAAGGCAACGATGCGGCGGGCAAGGGCGGTGCGATCCGCCGGGTGGCGGCGGCGCTGGACCCGCGTCAGTACCACATCGTGCCGATTGCCGCGCCGAGTGAAGACGAGCGCGCCCAGCCGTACCTGTGGCGCTTCTGGCAGAAGATCCCGGCGCGGGGCATGTTCACTGTGTTCGACCGTTCCTGGTACGGTCGCGTGCTGGTGGAGCGTATCGAAGGCTTCTGCACGCCGGCCGACTGGATGCGCGCCTATGGCGAGATCAATGATTTCGAAGAACAGCTGCGCGACGCCGGTGTGATTGTGGTCAAGTTCTGGCTGGCCATCGACAAGCAGACCCAACTGGAACGCTTCCAGGCCCGCGAGGACATCCCGTTCAAGCGCTTCAAGATCACCGAAGACGACTGGCGCAACCGCGACAAGTGGGACGACTACCGTGCGGCGGTCGGCGATATGGTTGACCGCACCAGCACTGAGATCGCGCCGTGGACGTTGGTGGAGGCCAACGACAAGCGCTGGGCGCGAGTCAAGGTGTTGCGCACCATCAACCTGGCGCTGGAGGAGGCGTTCGAGAAGTCCGACAAGCACGATAAGAAAGGCAAGAAGAAGTAGGGCTATCTATGGGGTGAATGATCGTCGCGGTTGGAATCAGCTGGATCTATGCTCGATCCATCTCCCAACCATGACAAGATCGAGGTAGCCCATGCGTGAAGTAGTGATCGTCGACAGCGTGCGAACCGGCCTGGCCAAATCCTTTCGCGGCAAGTTCAACCAGACTCGCCCGGATGACATGGCGGCCCATTGCGTCAACGCGCTGCTCAGCCGCAACGGCATCGACCCGGCGACGGTGGAGGATTGCATCGTCGGCGCTGGCTCCAACGAAGGCGCCCAAGGCTACAACATCGGGCGCAATGTGGCGGTGTTGTCGCAACTGGGCACCGGCACGGCCGGCATGACCCTCAACCGTTTCTGCTCATCGGGCTTGCAGGCGATTGCGATTGCGGCCAACCAGATTGCCTCGGGGTGCAGCGACATCATTGTCGCGGGTGGTGTGGAATCCATCAGCCTGACCATGAAAAGTGTCAACACCGACAACCTGATCAACCCGCTGCTCAAGGAGCAGGTGCCGGGTATTTATTTCCCGATGGGGCAGACCGCCGAAATTGTCGCCCGCCGCTACAGCGTCAGCCGCGAAGAACAGGACCTGTACGCCCTGCAAAGCCAGCAGCGCACCGCCCAGGCTCAGGCCGATGGCTTGTTCGACGATGAAATCGTGCCGATGGCGGTCAAGTACAAGGTCGAGGACAAAAACACCGGCGCGGTGCAGATCCTTGACGGGGTGGTGGATCGCGACGACTGCAACCGCCCGGACACCACCCTGGCCAGCCTGCAGGGCTTGAAGCCGGTGTTCGCCGAAGACGGTTCGGTGACGGCGGGCAACTCGTCGCAATTGTCCGACGGCGCCTCGATGACCCTGGTGATGAGCCTGGAAAAAGCCCTGGAACTGGGCCTCAAGCCCAAGGCGTTTTTCCGTGGCTTTACCGTCGCCGGTTGTGAGCCGGACGAGATGGGCATCGGCCCGGTGTTCTCGGTGCCCAAGTTGCTCAAGGCCAAGGGCTTGCAGGTGGCGGATATTGACCTGTGGGAATTGAATGAAGCGTTTGCGTCCCAGTGCCTGTATGCGCGTAATCGCCTGGAGATCGATAACGCGAAGTACAACGTCAACGGTGGCTCGATCTCCATCGGGCACCCGTTCGGCATGACCGGTTCGCGGCAGGTGGGGCATTTGGTGCGGGAACTGCAGCGGCGCAAGTTGCGTTACGGGATCGTCACCATGTGTGTGGGCGGCGGCATGGGCGCTACGGGCCTGTTCGAAGCGGTACGCTAAACCCCACTGGGGAAAATGAGGTCAGTGTGGGAGCTGGCTTGCCTGCGATGCAGACACCTCGGTGAGTCAGATGTACCGAGGTGATGCTATCGCAGGCAAGCCAGCTCCCACATTTGATTTGTGGTGTGCTGGAAAAAATCGCTCGCCAAGGTACCCCTTCGTCCACCTAGAATGCCCGCTCCACTTCCTCTGGCTTCTGGGGCACTCATGCACATCTCTTCCGGCCGCTGGGTCTATGGTTTTCTCCTGACCCTGTTGACCGCGCTGCTCTGGGGCATCCTGCCGATCAAACTCAAGCAGGTGCTGCAGGTGATGGACCCGATCACCGTCACCTGGTTTCGCCTGACCGTCGCCGGCGGTTGCCTGTTCGTCTACCTGGCGCTGAGCAAACGCTTGCCCCGTCTCAACGTGCTGGGGCCCAAGGGCGGCTGGCTGGTGGGCATGGCCGTGTGCGGCCTGGTGGGCAACTATGTGTTGTACCTGGTGGGCCTGAAAATGCTCAGCCCCGGCACCGCGCAACTGGTGGTGCAGATGGGCCCGATCTTTCTGATGATCGCCAGCGTGTTTGTGTTCAAGGAGCGTTTCAGCCTGGGGCAGGTGGTCGGCCTGATCGTGCTGATCTGTGGCTTTGGCTTGTTCTTCAATCAGCGGTTGGAGGAGTTGCTGACGTCCCTTGGCGCTTACACCGCTGGCGTGCTGACCATTCTGCTGGCCACTACCATTTGGGTGTTCTACGCCCTCGGCCAGAAGCAGTTGCTGACGGTGTGGAACTCGCTGCAAGTGATGATGGTGATCTACCTGTGTTGCGCGGTGCTGCTGACGCCGTGGGCACATCCGCTGGAAGCCCTGGACCTGAGCCCGCTGCAAGGCTGGCTGTTGCTGGCCTGCTGCATGAATACGCTGGTGGCCTATGGCGCGTTTGCCGAGGCACTGGCGCATTGGGAAGCCTCGCGGGTCAGCGCGACCCTGGCGCTCACACCGTTGGTGACTTTTGTCGCGGTGGCCTTGGCAGCCTGGTGGTGGCCAGACTTTGTGCAGGCCGAAGACATCAACGCCCTGGGCTATGCCGGGGCGTTGGTGGTGGTGCTGGGGTCGGCGACCGTGGCGCTGGCGCCGTCGTTGATGGCCGGGCTCAAGGCCCGGCGGTTACGCATGGCGTCTTAAGCACCCAGCATGTTTTCCGGGCGTACCCACTGGTCGAACTCGGCATCGGTGAGGTAGCCCAGCGCCAGCGCTGCTTCACGCAGCGTCAGCCCTTCGGCGTAGGCTTTTTTGGCGATCTCGGCGGATTTGTCGTAGCCGATATGCGGGTTGAGCGCCGTCACCAGCATCAGCCCGCGCTCCAGGTGCTCGGCCATTTGCGTGGCGTCGGGCTCAAGCCCGGCGATGCAATGTTCCTGGAAGTTGTTGCAACCGTCGGCAAGCAGGCGGATCGATTCCAGCAAGTTGTGGATGATCACCGGCTTGTACACGTTCAACTGCAAATGCCCCTGGCTGGCGGCGATGCCGATGGTCACGTCATTGCCCAACACCTGGCAGGCCAGCATCGATAGCGCTTCGCATTGGGTCGGGTTGACCTTGCCCGGCATGATCGAACTGCCGGGCTCGTTGGCCGGCAACTTGACCTCGGCGAACCCGGCTCGCGGGCCAGAACCTAGCAGGCGCAGGTCGTTGGCGATTTTCATCAGCGCCACCGCCAGGGTTTTCAGCGCGCCGTGCAGCGTTACCAGCGGCTCATGGCCGGAGAGGGCGGCGAACTTGTTTGGCGCGGTGACGAAAGGAAAACCCGACAACGCCGCCAGCTCGGAGGCAATCGCCTCGCCAAAGCCATGGGGTGCATTCAGCCCGGTACCTACCGCCGTTCCGCCCTGGGCCAGCTCGCACACGGCGGGCAAGGCGCTGCGCACGGCACGTTCGGCGTAGTCGAGCTGGGCGATAAACGCCGAGAGTTCCTGGCCGAAGGTGATCGGCGTGGCGTCCATCATGTGGGTGCGGCCGGTCTTCACCAGCTTCATGTGCTGCGCTGCCTGTTCGGCGAGGCCGCCGGACAGTGTGGCAATCGCCGGCAACAGGCGCTGGTGCACCGCTTGCACGGCGGCAATGCTCATGGCGGTGGGAAAGCAGTCGTTGGAGCTCTGGGAGCGGTTCACATGGTCGTTGGGGTGTACCGGGCTCTTGCCACCGCGGGGTTTACCCGACAGCTCGTTGGCGCGGCCGGCAATCACTTCATTGGCGTTCATGTTGCTCTGGGTGCCGCTGCCGGTCTGCCACACCACCAGCGGGAACTGGTCGTCATGCTGGCCTGCAAGCACTTCGTTGGCGGCCTGTTCGATCAGGCGGGCGATATCGGCGGGCAAGTCGCCGTTGCGGCTGTTGACCCGCGCGGCGGCCTTTTTGATCAGGGCCAGGGCGTGCAATACCGCCAGGGGCATGCGTTGCTCGCCGATGGCGAAATTCACCAGCGAACGTTGGGTCTGTGCGCCCCAGTAAGCGTCATCCGGGACTTGGACTTCTCCCAGGCTGTCGGTTTCGATACGGCTCATCGGGCACTCTCCTTGATAGCGGTTTGCGCAGTTTAGGTCGTGATTGGCCTGCTGGGTTCCCTAGAAAGACTTTTCATCGGTCAATCTTTGCCCGGCAAGCCCCGGGGTTGAGCCGCGAGGTTTTTTAGGCGCAGAATGGGCGCCCTTGGGGTCTTACCTCGCCTGCTAGAAAAGGAAACTCGATGACTCGTCTTCGTGCCATCTGTACCGCGGTTGCTCTGGTTTGCGCCAGCGGCCAGGTTCTTGCCGATACCGCCAGCCACAACGCCAGTGCCGAAGCCTTCCTTACCCTGGCCCATGCCGACAAGCTGGGTACCCCGGTGTACATGCAAGTGCAGCAAATGTTCGCCCAGCGTTTCGAACAGACCAAGGCGCCTGCCGCCAAGCAGTCCGTACTGGACAGCTACCAGGCCAAGGCCAACGCTGCCCTGGACCAGGCGATCGGCTGGCCAAAGCTGAAGCCGGACATGGTCAAGCTCTACACCACCAATTTCAGCGAATCCGAACTCAAGGACCTGGTTGCCTTCTACCAGTCGCCACTGGGCAAGAAAGTCCTGGAAAAAATGCCGCAACTGACCCAGCAATCGGCCCAGATGACCCAGCAAAAGCTGGAAAGCGCCGTGCCGGTGGTGAACAAGCTGTTGGACGATATGACCAACGAGCTGGCGCCAAAAGCCGCCGCACCGGCCAAGAAGAAGTAAGCAGGAATGACCATGCAACAGCGTATCGAAACGGCGCTCGCCGCCTTGAGCCCGCAGCATTTGAGCGTGCTGGACGAAAGCCACATGCACAGCCGTGGGTTGCAGACCCACTTCAAGGCCGTGCTGGTCAGCCCGCAGTTCGAAGGGCTTAATCGCGTCAAGCGCCACCAGACGGTCTACGCCACCCTGGGTGACCTGATGAGCGAGTTTCATGCGCTGGCGCTGCATACCTACACGCCTGAAGAATGGGCGAAAATCGACGCAGCCCCGGCCTCGCCGACCTGCGCTGGCGGACATTGACGGGTTATCCCTGATAGAATCCGCAACGCGCCGCTTAGCCGGCGCGTTTTTTTTGCATCCGGTTCACCCTTTACGAGGGTAGCCACCTGGAGAGAACACCCATGACTCAACCGATTGTCGTGGCGGCACTGTATAAGTTCGTCACCCTCGAAGATTACGTCGCCCTGCGCGAGCCCCTGCTGCAGGCGATGGTCGATAACGGCATCAAAGGCACCTTGCTGATCGCCGAAGAAGGCATCAACGGCACCGTTTCCGGTAGCCGCGAAGGCATTGATGGCCTGATGGCCTGGCTGAAGAACGACCCACGCATGGTCGATATCGACCACAAAGAGTCGTATTGCGACGACCAGCCGTTCTACCGCACCAAGGTCAAGCTGAAGAAAGAAATCGTGACCCTGGGCGTCGAAGGCGTCGATCCCAACAAAAAAGTCGGCACCTACGTTGATCCGCAGGATTGGAACGCGTTGATCAGCGACCCGGAAGTGCTGTTGATCGACACCCGCAACGACTACGAAGTATCGATCGGCACCTTTGAAGGGGCGATTGATCCGAAAACCACCAGTTTTCGCGAATTTCCCGACTATATCAAAGCCAACTTCGACCCGGCCAAGCACAAGAAAGTCGCCATGTTCTGCACCGGTGGCATTCGTTGCGAAAAAGCGTCGAGCTACATGCTCAGCGAAGGCTTCGATGAGGTCTACCACCTCAAGGGCGGCATCCTGAAGTACCTCGAAGAGGTGCCGCAGGAAGAAACCAAGTGGCAGGGCGACTGCTTTGTTTTCGACAATCGCGTGACCGTGCGCCACGACTTGAGTGAAGGCGACTACGATCAATGTCATGCCTGCCGCACACCGATCAGCGCCGAAGACCGCGCATCCGAACACTACGCCGCTGGCATCAGCTGTCCACATTGCTGGGATAAGCTGCCGGAGAAGACCCGCCGTAGCGCAATCGACCGGCAGAAGCAGATTGAACTGGCCAAGGCCCGCAATATGCCGCACCCGATTGGCTTCAACTATAAGCAATCACCTTCCGAGGCCTGAGCCATGTCCGCGCGCCTGCTCTATGTAATGGACCCGATGTGTTCCTGGTGCTGGGGGTTTGCCCCGGTGGCCGAAGCGCTGGTGGAGCAGGCCCGCGCTGGCGGTGTGGACGTGCACCTGGTGGTGGGCGGTTTGCGCACTGGCAGCGGTGCGGCACTGGAGCCGACGACTCGACGCTATATCCTTGAACACTGGCAGGCCGTCACCGACGCCACCGGCCAGCCGTTCAAGCGCGAAGGCGCGCTGCCCGACGGTTTTGTCTACGACACCGAGCCTGCGTGCCGCGCCATTGTCACCGCGCGCAGCCTGGCGCCGGATTGTGCGTGGACCTTGCTGGGGCTGATCCAGCGCGCGTTTTATGTCGAGGGCCGCGACGTGACCGTCGCCAGCGTGCTGGTGGAGCTGGCCGAGCAGGCGGGCATCCCGCGTATCGAGTTTGCCGGCGCGTTCGACCGTGCCGAGCAGCACGCCGCGACCGCCGCCGATTTCACCTGGGTGCAGGACTTGGGCATCGCCGGTTTCCCGACGCTGCTGGCTGAGCGCAATGGTCAACTGGCCTTGCTGACCAACGGTTATCAGCCGCTGTCGGAGCTCTCGCCGCTGTTGGGTCGATGGCTGGAGCGAGCAGCCTGTGCATGAACCCGCTCAACGCACTGATCGACTGACCTGGGCGGAAATTCGCCGCCTGGCCCTGCGTCACAAGAAATCCCTGTGGATCGCCAATGGCGTTGCCGTGCTGGCGACGCTGTGCAGCGTGCCCATTCCGCTGTTATTGCCCTTGCTGGTGGACGAAGTACTGCTGGGCCATGGCGATGCCGCGCTGAAGGTGATGAACCACGCGCTGCCGCTGGGTTGGCAGAAAGCCGCTGGGTATATCGGCCTGATGCTGTTGGTGACCTTGTGCCTGCGCTGCGGCGCACTGGTGTTCAACGTGGTGCAGGCCCGGCTGTTTGCGCGGCTGGCCAAGGACATCGTGTATCGCATCCGGGTGCGCTTGATCGAACGGCTCAAGCGTATTTCCCTCGGTGAATACGAAAGCCTGGGCAGCGGCACGGTCACCACGCACCTGGTCACCGACCTGGACACCCTCGACAAGTTCGTCGGCGAAACCCTCAGCCGCTTCCTGGTGGCCATGCTCACCCTGGTCGGCACCTCGGCGATCCTGGTGTGGATGCATTGGCAGTTGGCGCTGCTGATCCTGTTGTTCAACCCGTTGGTGATCTACGCCACCGTGCAGTTGGGCAAGCGCGTCAAACACCTGAAGAAGCTGGAGAACGACAGCACCTCGCGGTTTACCCAGGCGCTGACCGAAACCCTCGATGCCATCCAGGAAGTGCGCGCGGGCAACCGCCAGGGCTTTTTCCTCGGGCGCCTGGGCCAGCGAGCCCAGGAAGTGCGTGACTACGCGATCCATTCGCAATGGAAAACCGACGCCTCCAGCCGTGCCAGCGGCTTGCTGTTCCAGTTCGGCATCGACATCTTCCGTGCGGCGGCAATGCTCACGGTGTTGTTTTCCGACCTGTCCATCGGCCAGATGCTCGCGGTGTTCAGCTACCTGTGGTTCATGATCGGCCCGGTGGAACAGCTGCTCAACCTGCAATACGCCTACTACGCGGCGGGCGGTGCGCTGACGCGGATCAACGAGCTGCTGGCGCGGGCCGACGAGCCACAATACGCCGGGGGTGAAGACCCGTTCACCGGGCATGAAACCGTCGGCATCGAAGTACGCGGCCTGGATTTCGGCTATGGCGAAGACCTGGTGCTCGACCAGTTGAACCTGGCCATTGCGCCGGGGGAGAAGGTCGCGATTGTCGGTGCCAGCGGTGGCGGCAAAAGTACCCTGGTGCAACTGTTGCTCGGGCTTTACACGCCGCAGGCCGGCAGCATCCGTTTTGGCGGTGCAACCCAGCAGGAAATCGGCCTGGAGACGATTCGCGAGAACGTCGCCGTGGTGCTGCAACACCCGGCCTTGTTCAACGACACCGTGCGCGCCAACCTGACCATGGGCCGTACCCGCAGCGATCAAGCCTGCTGGCAGGCACTGGAAATTGCCCAGCTGGATGCTACCGTCAAGGCTCTGCCGATGGGTTTGGACAGTGTGGTGGGGCGTTCCGGGGTGCGTTTTTCCGGTGGGCAGCGGCAACGCCTGGCGATTGCGCGCATGGTGTTGGCGGAGCCGAAAGTGGTGATCCTCGATGAGGCGACCTCGGCCCTCGATGCGGCCACCGAGTACAACCTGCACCAGGCGCTGGCGCGGTTTCTCAGTGGGCGTACTACACTGATCATCGCCCACCGCTTGTCGGCGGTTAAGCAGGCAGATCGAGTTTTAGTGTTTGACGGCGGTCACATTGCCGAGGACGGCGACCATCAGCAGCTGATTGCCGAGGGTGGGTTGTACGCCAAGCTCTATGGGCATTTGCAACAAGTACGTTGATTTGAACTGGGCTGTGCTAACGGAAGCGGATGTTCGCGTGCGTATCAAGCAGTGCATGTGCAAGGGACTTCATGAAGCAAAAGCGGACTCTCGGAACGCCTCGGCTGTTGGGCATTGTGTGGCCCTTTATCGCCGTCGTGCTGTTCCAGGCATTGTTGGGCTGCGTCAGTCTCTACGTGCTTTCAGCAGTGCGCGGCTACGTAGCAGGCGAAAGCTTGTGGTCCAAGGGCCAGAAGGACGCCATCTACTACCTGACCCTCTACGCCGATAACCGCGACGAAGCCACGTTCCTCAAGTACCAGCAGGCCATCGCCGTGCCCCAGGGCGGGCATGAGTTGCGCATCGCCCTCGACCACTCCACCCCGGATATCGCCGCGGCCCGCCAGGGCATCCTCAAGGGCGGCAACCACCCCGACGATGTCTCCAGCCTGATCTGGCTGTACCTCAACTTCCGCCATTTCAGCTACCTGGAAAAAGCCATCGAACTGTGGACCGTGGGCGACGGTTACCTGGTGCAACTGGATGACCTGGCCCAGGAGATGCACCGCTCGATCCGCTCCGATCACGTCAGCGCCAATGACGTGCGGCAATGGAAGGCGCGCATCATTGCGATCAATGACGGCGTGACCCCGGCCGCCAAGGCTTTCAGCGATGCCTTGGGCGAAGGCTCGCGGATGATCCTGCGGCTGCTGTTGACCACCAACCTGGCCACCGCCTTGGGCCTGATCGCGCTGGCGCTGTTGCGCACGCGCAAACTGCTGACCCAGCGCCATGCGTTCGCCGACGCGTTGCAGGCGGAAAAAGAGCGGGCGCAGATTACGCTGGAGTCGATTGGCGATGGCGTGATCACCACCGACGTTGACGGCGCCATCGCCTACATGAACCCGGCAGCCGAGGCGTTGACCCACTGGAAGTCGGCCCAGGCCCAAGGCCTGCCCCTGGCTGCGCTGTTCAATCTGCTCGATGAAAACGCCGAGCCCGATGGTTTTACCCTGATCGAACACATCATCAAGGGCCAGCTCAGTGGCGGCAGCGAGCATTCCAAGCTGATCCAGCGCCTGGACGGCAGCACGGTCTCGGTGACGCTGGTCGGCGCACCGATCCGCAGCGCCGGCAAGGTCAGCGGTGCGGTGCTGGTGCTGCACGACATGACGCAGGAACGCCAGTACATCGCCAACCTTTCATGGCAGGCCACCCACGACGCCTTGACTGGCCTGGCCAACCGCCGTGAGTTCGAGTTCCGCCTGGAGCAGGTGTTGCACCACGTTGGCCGTCAGCAAAACCCACGGCACGCGTTGATGTTCCTCGACCTGGACCAATTCAAGCTGGTCAACGACACCTGCGGGCATGCGGCCGGTGATGAATTGCTGCGGCATATCTGTGCGCTGCTGCAATCGGACCTGCGCGAAGGCGACACGTTGGCCAGGCTGGGGGGCGATGAGTTCGGCATCCTGTTGGAAAACTGCCCGGCGCCCGTGGCGGAAAAAATCGCCGAGAGCCTGCGCCATACCGTGCAAAGCCTGCATTTTGTGTGGAAGGGCCGGCCGTTCATGACCACCGTGAGCATTGGCCTGGTGCATATTTCGCACGTGCCGACCACCCTGGAGACCTCGCTGCGGGCGGCGGACATGGCCTGCTACATGGCCAAGGAGAAGGGGCGTAACCGGGTGCAGGTCTACCATGCCGATGACTCGGAGCTGTCCCTGCGTTTTGGCGAGATGGCTTGGGTGCAACGCCTGCATATGGCCCTGGAAGAAAACCGCTTTTGCCTGTACGCCCAGGAAATCTCACCCCTGGGGCATACCGATGGGGGCACTGGCGATGTTGAAATCCTCCTGCGCCTGCACGATGAGGCGGGCCGCATTATTCTGCCCGACAGCTTTATTCCGGCCGCTGAGCGTTACGGCCTGATGACGTCGCTGGACCGTTGGGTGGTGGAGAACGTGTTCAAGATCATCGCCAACTGCATGCGCGAGCGTCCGGGGCGGCCGATGGCGATGTGTGCGATCAACCTGTCAGGCATTACGATTGGCGATGACGACTTTCTCGGCTTTTTACGTGAGAAATTCGCGGCTTACAGTATTCCGCCAGCGATGATCTGTTTTGAAATAACCGAAACCAGCGCTATTGCCAATCTGGGCAGCGCTATTCGCTTTATTAATGAACTCAAAGCGTTAGGTTGTCACTTCTCGCTCGACGACTTTTGTGCCGGAATGTCCTCATTCGCTTATCTCAAACATTTACCTGTAGACTTCCTGAAGATCGATGGAAGTTTCGTAAAGGATATGCTGGACGACCCGATTAACCGCGCCATGGTCGAAGTGATCAACCACATCGGCCACGTCATGGGTAAGCGCACAATTGCCGAATTTGTTGAAACACCGCATATCGAACAGGCTCTACTTGAGATAGGTGTGGACTACGCTCAGGGCTATCTGATCGAGCGCCCGCAATTGTTTACCTTTGACAGCTTGCAGTGTCGACCTGTGCGGCCGCAGCCTTTGCTGTTCAAGGCGCCCGGCACATTCCGCTGAAACCTCTGCTGGTCTGTACTATCACACTTAAAAAGGAGCCTTATAGTGATCGACACATTCAACAGAACCGGCCCGCTAATGGAAGCCTCGAGTTACCCCGCCTGGGCGCAGCAATTGATCCAGGACTGTAGCGAGAGCAAGCGTCGCGTTGTCGAACACGAACTGTACCAGCGCATGCGCGATAACACGCTCAGCGCCAAGACCATGCGTCACTACCTGATCGGTGGCTGGCCCGTTGTTGAACAGTTTGCCTTGTACATGGCACAGAACCTCACCAAGACCAAGTTTGCCCGCCATCCTGGGGAGGATATGGCGCGGCGTTGGCTGATGCGCAATATTCGCGTGGAGTTGAACCACGCCGATTATTGGGTGCATTGGGCCCGTGCCCATGGCGTCAGCCTCGAGGAGTTGCAGGCGCAGAACGTCCCGCCGGAACTGCACGCCTTGAGCCACTGGTGCTGGCACACCAGCTCCGCCGACTCGCTGATCGTGGCCGTGGCCGCGACCAACTACGCCATTGAGGGGGCGACCGGGGAGTGGTCTGCCGTGGTGTGTTCTACCGGTGTCTACGCGGCCGCCTTCCCCGAGGAAGAGCGCAAGCGCGCCATGAAGTGGCTGAAGATGCATGCCCAGTACGATGACGCCCACCCGTGGGAAGCGCTGGAAATCATCTGCACCCTGGCCGGCATGAACCCGACCAAGGCCTTGCAGGCAGAGCTGCGCCAGGCGGTGTGCAAGAGCTACGACTACATGTACCTGTTCCTGGAAAGCTGCATGCGCCTGGAGAAAGAGAAAGCGCCAGCGGCGGTGCGTGAGCGCCAGGTGCGCGTCGCCAGCGAAGCGTGATGTGACCCGTGATGGCGGGGTTTACCCCGCCATTGCCAAGCGGTTGCGGCCTTCGCGCTTGGCTACGTACAAGGCGCTGTCGGCCCGGCGCAACAGGCTTTCGGCCGATTCTGCGGCGAGCAGGGTCGAGCAGCCAAGGCTGACGGTCAATTCGATTCTTTCCCCATCCGCCCAATAATCCTGGGCTTGTGTCGCCTGGCGTAGGCGCTCGCCGACCATCGCTGCCGCATCCCGGCCAGTGTTGGACAGCAGGATCAGAAACTCTTCCCCGCCAAACCTGAACACCATATCGACGTTGCGCAGCTGGTTCTTGATGGCCTGGGCCACGGCGCGCAGCACGCTGTCGCCGGCGGTATGGCCGTGGGTATCGTTGATGACCTTGAAGTGATCGATGTCCAGCATCAGCAATGACAGCGGGGTCAGGTGCCGGCGTGCCATGTCGATTTCCCGTTGCAGGGTCTGGTCCATGGCAATGCGGTTACCGGTTTCCGTCAGGGGATCGAGCAGGGCGCTGCGGGTGGCTGCGCGATAGAGCAAGGCGTTGCGCATCGGGTAGAGCAGGGTGGCCAGCAGGGATTCGAGCTGGCTCAGTTCTTCTTCCTGCAAGCGCTGGTTGCGGCGGAACACCAGCTCACCCAGGTGCTCACCTTCATGGCTCAACGCGTAGCTCACCGAATGATGGCCGCGATGGCCGAACTCCAGGCGCAGGTCGCTGGCTTCGTGGCGGTACTGGAGAGCGTCGAGGGGCACCAGGCGCTGGATCTCGCGGAAGAACAGGCCGAGGATGCGTTCGGGCTCCAGGCTGGTCTGCAAGTGCATGCTCAACTGCTGGCGCAGCTGGGCGACCGTGGTGGGGCGGCGTGCCAGAACGGACGGTTGACCAAAACCCAGGCGTTGCAACTTGGCACTGTCGAAGTCGATGGCGTGGGTCTGGGTCGGTGTTTTCATAAACGATCAGCCTCTAAGCACTTAACTGTCTTACAGGCTCGATAAGAGTGGCGAGTGCCATGCGTTGTACTGTTCCCTCAGTTCTGTAAAACATTGGGAAACAGTTTAAACCGCTTTGCAGAGGGTTATAACCCCTGGGCACTGCCACACGTCTTGTCATCGCCTAACCTGCTTGAAGAACGTTAGAGCGATATTCATGCCAAATGTTTTATTTTTATAAAACTCCTTTTAAATCAATCAGCTGTATTTGGCACTTCAGTGCAGATTTAAAGAGTGGCGCCGGTTATTTGGCTACTGACCCACCAACGTCGTGTGGTCGATCTGATCGATCGAGGTCACGCCGGTCAGTGTCATGGCTACGCGCATTTCCTTGGCGAAGATATCCAGCAGGTTCTCCACCCCGTGCTGGCCGTCGGCGGCCAGTGCGTAGACAGTAGAACGCCCCAGCAGGCACGCCTTGGCCCCAAGGGCGAGCATGCGTACCACGTCGAGCCCGGAGCGCACGCCCGAGTCCACCAATACGGTCAGGTCATCACCGACGGCCGCGGCAATCGGCGGCAACGCCTTGGCGGTGGACAGCACGCCGTCCAGTTGCCGGCCGCCATGGTTGGAGACCACGATGCCATCCGCGCCGAAACTCACGGCGTCCTTGGCGTCCTGCGGGTCGAGGATGCCCTTGATGATCATCGGGCCCTTCCAGAAATCGCGGATCCACTCCAAGTCGTTCCAGCTGATCGATGGGTCGAAATTGTTGGCCAGCCAGCCGATGTAGTCTTCCAGATGGGTGGGTTTGCCCAGGTACTTGGAGATGTTGCCCAAGTCATGGGGGCGGCCCAGCAACCCCACATCCACCGCCCATTGCGGCTTGGTCACTGCCTGCAGCATGCGCCGCGAGGCGGCGAAGGGGCCGGACATGCCCGAGTGCGCATCCCGGTAGCGTGACCCAGGGGTGGGCATGTCCACGGTGAACACCAGCGTGGTGACCCCGGCGGCTTGCGCCCGCTCCAGGGCGTTGCGCATGAAGCCGCGGTCCTTGAGCACATAGAGTTGGAACCAGATCGCCTGCGGGCTTTGCGCTGCGACCTCTTCAATCGGGCACACCGACACCGTGGACAGGCAGAAGGGAATCCCCTTGTTTGCCGCCGCCTTGGCCGCTTGCACTTCGCCGCGACGCGCATACATGCCCGTCAGGCCCACCGGGCTGAGGATCACCGGCAACGCCAGCTCCTGGCCAAACAGCGTGGTCTTGAGGCTCAGGTTGTCGACATTGCGCAGGATGCGTTGACGCAGGCTGATATTTGCCAGGTCCGAACCGTTGGCGCGCATCGTGTGCTCAGCGTTGGCGCCACCGTCGATGTAATCGAACAGAAAGCGCGGCAGCTTGCGTCGGGCGGCTTCACGGTAATCGGAAGCGGACGAAATAATCATCAGCCTGAACTCCACAGGTAAAAGGGGGTTCACGATAAGCAAAGCTCTGGCATGATAAAAACAACTTTTTCAACTAGCACCCAGTCGCTAAAGGAATACCGATGAACCTCAGAACGCTGCGTACCTTTGTCGAAGTGGTGCGCCAGGGCGGTTTTTCCCAGGCGGCTGAGGTGGTGTCCCTGACCCAATCCACGGTCAGCAAGGCGGTCAAGACCTTGGAAGACGAACTGGGCATGCCGCTGCTCAATCGTCTTGGGCACCGCAACGAACTGACCGCCGCCGGTGAAATGACCTACCGCCGCGCCCTGGTGTTGCTCGCCGAACACAACGATCTGCTGGCCGAGATCAACGACTTGCGCGGCCTCAAGCGTGGCGTGCTGCGCATCGGCTTGCCCCCGGTCGGTTGCGGCGTGCTGTTCGCCGCGATGTTTGCGACCTACCGCCGCCGCTACCCGGACATCGAGATAGAGCTCACCGAATACGGCAGCAAAAAACTGCGCGAATGCCTGGAGGCGGGGGAGGTGGACCTGGCGGCCCTGCTGTTACCGGTGGATGAAGGCTTTGATTACCAGCCGGTGCGAAACGAACCCTTGATGGCCGTGTTGCCCGTGGGCCACCCGCTGGCGCAACGCACACGCATCGATTTCACTGACCTTTCCGATTCACCGTTCATCCTGTTCGAGGCCGGCTTCGCCCTGAATGCCAAGATCCTCGCCGCCTGCGAGCGCAAAGGCGTGACCCCACGCGTCGCCGCCCGCAGCGGGCAGATCGACTTTATCGTCGATTTGGTCTCCGCAGGCCTGGGCGTCGCCTTCCTGCCGCGCATGCTGGCCTACAAGCATCAACACGATGGCATCGCCTTGATCCCCCTCGACGAGCCCCACACCGACTGGCACATCGCCCTGGCCTGGCGCGCCAGCGCCCACCTGCCGCCAGCAGCGCGGGCCTGGCTGGATTTGGCCAAAGAGCAGGCCCTTCTGACCGCTCATCCGCTCTAATGGCTTAAGAAGCTTGACTTCTTCTTTTTAATCAGTAACATACGGCGAATTCCGCGATAGCTCAGTTGGTAGAGCAAATGACTGTTAATCATTGGGTCCCTGGTTCGAGTCCAGGTCGTGGAGCCAGATAGAGAAAAGCCTGCAGAGATGCAGGCTTTTTTTTGCCTTGGATTTGGCCGGGGTGATCGAAGCGCACAGCGTGAACAGCATGAAGCCGTATGCTGAGATCGAGGCATAAACCTCGCCTACCAAAGCATCGAGCAGTTGCAGGTAGATCTTGTGAATTTGACCTGACAGTCACGACCGCAAACTCCATAACTGTCAGATTAAGTCTGAGTTTCTACATGGTCTGAAATCGGATTTTAACTCTTCATAACGACTCGTATTTTGTTCCTTGCTGCGAATACATTAAGCAACGCAATTTCTGAAGTTTCACCTTCAGCCAAAAGTATTCCGATACTGGCTCGTTGGTCGACAACGGTGCTTATTGACTTTCCACGGTAAGCTGTTGGATAAAAGCGTGGGCTTCCGGGATGAGCACTCAATCTGTCGAGTCCTTCGATATGGGAAAACTCGCCCGTTTTCGTGGCATAAATAATTAACTGGCCAATCCCCTTGTGAATATTAAGTGGTGCATCCATAAGAGCGGGTCTTTTATTCAGCGCCATCTCAATCCAAGCTTCATAAATATTAATATCAAAAGATTGACACAGCGCCTCACCGATTTGCACGCCGCCCAGGCGAGGATTGATTTCGATTACCTCAAAACCCGTGTCGGTTATCATGAACTCCGTATGCGCAAAGCCATTACCATATCCGATACTTCTCAGGACATTATCAATCCATCTCTCCAGCGCAGCGCTTATCAAAGGGTTGATAGTGACAGGTGATGAGAAAGCCTCCTCACGGAAATAAGGTTCTTGAGAGGTGATCCGGCTCGTCAACGCAATTACACGTGTCTCACCCTTCCAACTAAGCGTTTCAAGACTATAGAGCGTACCCGAAAAGAAGGGTTCAATGGCGATCTGGCCACGAAGGACTTCTTGAGCAGCCTTATCAAGAGTTTTTAGCAGGTCCTCCTTGTTATAAGCGATCCATACGTTCTGGCTGCCAGTTCCAGCAGTATCTTTAACTATGCACGGATAGCTGATGTTTTTATTGACTGACTCATTATCAAATTTTCCAGGATCCACCAACTGGCTTTTGGCAGAAGACAGGCCAGCTTCATAGAGGCGATTACGCAGCTGGTATTTGTCTCGGGCTATTCGGACTGCCTCTGCGTTCTGAGTGGGTAATCCTAGACTTTTACTCACGTCAAGGCAGTGCAAACTCCAAGTGTCCGTTGAGCTGAGTAATGCGACGACGTCCTTCTCATTTCTGATCATTTCAATGACGGCATGATCATCGAATGTGTCGATTTCAACAACCTTGATATTACGCTCGTCGAGCAAGGATAGCTCATAGTCATATACTGTTTTGTCACGTGTGAAAAGCGTGAGCGAACAGCCATGTTTTTGTGAGGCCTCAGCCAAGCGGCCGAGGCCAAAAGTTAATGCTTCAAGTGCTATGATATTCATCACTGTCTCCTTCTGTTAATGCGATGAGCTGTAAACGGTTAGAGAAAGACCTTTTTCATAATTGTCACGGGAATATAACGGTAGCCCCTCATCGCTTGAAATAAGGGTTAGCGCGCACATTTGGTTCTGTTGAGCGACAGAAGTGATGGTTGCCAGTAAATCGGAGGCAAGTCCTTTTCTGCGAAAGTCCGGGTGTGTTTGAACGTCATCAACAACCAAGAAAGTTCCGACACGAATCGCTCTCGCATGGGATGTCATAATGCCCCGTTCACGGGTATAAAAGTCGTATACGTCCGGATCAGCAATATGCTCAGGCTGGATAAATGTCGATCCTTTTTGAACGTTATACCAGTCAGCCTCCTCCTGGCTGAGTACTCGATTGACCGCACCGCAAGGGGAGGGCGCATTCTTCGAGATCGGCTTATACATATGCGTTTCCCGTGCAACGATATCATATCCATTCTTCAGGAGGCGCTCATGGGTTTTAACGTCAACAGCGAAAACACTCAGGAAATGATGTTTGCTCTGGTGAAATTCAGTAACAGAGTCGACAAGTTCAAGCCCTCCCCAACAAAATGTCTCTCTGTCACGGGCTCTTTTGCCTATAGGGTATTTAAAGATGCAATGAGATATTCCACTCCCGTGCGTGACCGAAACATGCGATCCTCCCCGAGATTTAGCCCACCCTGTGATAAGGGCGTGCATGATTGCATCACGTTCCGGGTTACTTTGAAAAGTCTCAAATGTCATGATCAATCAACACTTGGCGAATAAACTCGGCGTATGCTTGTTCAACAAGCGTATCGGCGCCTGGAATATATCGACTAATTTTAATCGCGGGGCAGGTATTTATTTCAATGATGAAAGGGGCTCCTGACGTGTCCATCGCTATATCAACACCACAAAACAGTGACTTCGCTGCGATAGAGCTTTTCTCCGCCATCAGAACAAGCTCCTGAGGCAATGTGTCAATAGTGAACGTCTTGCCAGTACCGTCCTTCATGAGATTAGTAATCCAGCTGCCGTTTGCACCACGTCGCGAGTATGCATATTTAGCGACATGGTTAACAACTACAACTCTAAAGTCTTCGTTGTTTTTCTTTTGAATGTAGGGCTGAACATAGTAGTCCTTTATAAGGTGTTCATGCTCCTTGAACCAATCGCAAAATTCTGCATATGAATCAAGCTTAAATAATCCACGGCCGCAGGCGCCGTTCACAGGTTTGGCAACCAATGGAAAGCCAATAGAATGAAGTGTTTTTTCCGAAGGTAATTCGAGGAATTTATAATATGGCAAGTGCCGCACTTCTGCGTTGCTATTAAGCATTGCCGAAGATAAATCCTTGTTTTGCCCGCAAAATAGTGTTTCGCCATCGTTTAGGACTGTAACGCCCATCATCTGCCATAATTTCATTAACTTCATGGCTGTAATCAAATCATCTTCATACGCGTACCCGACCACGAGGTCTGGTAGCAGGGGGGCGCCGCGAAAAAGAAAAGAAGACCCTTCGGCTCCATTTGTTATGCAGACTTCACGTGGCTTAGCTGTAATGCCTCTGATGTCCCATTTCGAGAGGATTTCAAATACCGCTTGATATTCAATTTCGTCTTCGTAGTCGGACAAAAATACAACAGTTTTCATAGTTAAGCTTCCCTTTGAATGGAATTCTGCGCCCAAACCCTGGAGGCAATAAATGCTAAGGCTATACAGGATGTACAAATTGGCAATATCATCGCAGTGTCTTCACCGAAGGCAACACTGGCAATGCCCAAGCCAACATTAGCAGCAATAACACCAATATCTGCAGAGGCAGCAACGACGGAGGATGAGGTTCCCATCAGCGGCTGATCTACGCTACAGACAACGTATGACATGACTGCAGGGTAGATAAGCCCAAGAGCCACTCCACAACAAACTGCCCCGATGTACACAAGACTGTTGCCTGCCAACAGGTAATTCGAAAGCGTTCCGAATATGGCAGAAGCCACGCAAACCGTTAGAATTTGCGTTGGGAATCGGCTGTCCTTTGGTAGATATTTATTCAACAAAAGTCTAGGTAACATCATGCAGATGGTGAACGCTAGAAAATACCAAGAGGGATCTTTCATGCCTTTTTTAATAAGAAAGAATGGCAAAAAAGTAACCGTGGTTCCGCTTATAACGTATACCAGTGCCAATATTATAATTGCTGTTCTTATGTTTGGGTCTGCAATGACATGTGCTATTCCTTTTGCTGGTAGGGTGCTGTCAGCGGCTGATGGCACGCCAACATAGGCCTGTTGAATATCCAACAAAAATGTAAACAGCAGGCAGGTCAGAAATAGCACTAATGCGGCCAGTGCAACGCTCCCCCCACCCCAGGTCTGGGTGATTTTAAGCGCTACAAATGGTGCAAGGCACGTAGGTAGAACGTTGAAAAACGTGATCATTGAAACGTTTTTTGATTTCTCAACTGCATTATTACTGAATGCAATTGAATAATACATGAGTAGTGTAGACATCCCTCCCAAGAGAGCCCCCTGCGCCAACCGCCCCATGATAACCGATGAGGCCCAGTTAAAATTTATGAGAAGTAAAGAGCCACAGTATAGAAGCGCAGTAATAAATAATGCCCATCTCGGTCTAATGCGATCTATGAGTACACCTGACACGAGCCTCATTATCAGGGTAAGGACAGTCGCGCCTCCCACAATTAACCCGACCACCCCATTTTCTATGCCTAGTTCCTCTAGCTTGAAAGGGTAGCTGTAGAAAATCATAAAGTTAACAAAGGACAGGATAAAGCTCACGGCGAAGACAATATGATTGTTCATGTGTTCAATGTCGGCCTTCCAGCATGTTAAAGTGAGTGATCGTCGTGTCAGGGACTTCCAGGATGCTGATCAAATCATCCCTGTAATTGCTCTCTATATCAGGTGATTCTACAGGGCTGTCCATGGTTTCAACGAGCGCCTGTAATTTATGAAGTTCAAGCCCTGTATCAATGTTATTGTCTTTAAGCCAGGCGTCATTGTAAAGAGTATCCAAATATCTTTCCCCGCTATCGCCCAGAATGGCCACAACAGGTTTATGGCTCCCGATGCGTAAAGATAAACTAAGTGCTGCCAGAAGAACGGCACCCGAGGAGACGCCGACCAAAATCCCTTCATGGCGGCACAGTAGGCGGGCAGCCATGTAGGAGGACTCGTCTTTTGCACGATAGAAGTAATCGATTTTTGAAACGTCGTTTATGTTCCTTGGTGTCCAGCCAAGTCCAACTCCAGGGATTTTATAAGCATGGCATGGCCCGCCGAATACGGCGGAACCATATGCGTCCACACAGGTAACCTTGACGTCAGGAAGGCACTCGTTGAAGTACTCGGATATGCCTCCAATCTGGCCTCCTGTACTGACGGCGCACACCACGCCTCCGATTTGCCCGTAAGTTTGTTCATGGATCTCTTTTGCAGTTGAGTGGTAATGCGCTAACGAACTGAGGACATTAAAACACTGGTCAGGTCGATAGCTGCCAGGGATTTCCCTTGATAATTCATTGGCTAATTTGATTCTGGTTTTATGATAAGAGCCGGTATCGTCTTTTTCCGTTACAGTAATGACCTCAGCGCCGTAGGCTTTCATGAGTGCTTTATTGGTTTCGGTGGCCTTAGGGTCTACAAGTGCAATAACCCGATATCCACTCACCGCACCGATCATAGCCAGGCTGATTGCAAAGTTACCTGAAGACGATTCAATGATCGTGCCGCCAGGCTTGAGTTGGCCCTTTTTCTCGGCCTCCTCGATAATGTAAGCAGCGGCTCTATCCTTGATGCTTCCACCAGGGTTGTTTTTTTCCAGTTTGACAATGACGTTTGTACCCATTGCTTTGTTGATTTTTGAGAGTGTGACGAGCGGAGTAACGGTTAGTCCATCAATAATGTTCTTTTTAGCAAACGACATAAAACACCTCGTGATTTCCATATGCTTCGGGGTTTTTAAAGTCTAGACGGTTCAATAATCATAGTGTCGAATGACCTGATTATTTATGGTAAGTATTTATAGTTGCTAAGTTGTTGCGCTCGGGCAGTGGTCATTACGCCTTCCTTTCTGCGTCAGCCGATGCCTAATAAAGCCGAGTTAGTTCGATGTTCACGGTGGCAAATTGTTCAGAAAAATCGTGGCGAGTGGTTTTAGGAGGAAAGATTTTTCCAGACTCGACAGATTTGAAGATTTGTTGGTATGCAAAAGGGAGGCCGGTTTTCCAGTCATAGACCCTTACCTTTTCTGACGAGTATGACATCTCATAACATGGAACTCGGGACAAACCTGACGTAAGAGCGAAATTATAGCGATGATGCCCATCCATAATTATCCCACTTTCCTTGTCAATGATTATAGGAGTATCCCAGGCGCCATTTTTATGGATCTTCTCTGTAAGCGATGTGAGGTTAGCTTCGTCGATGCCTTCATGCGGGCGTAAAAAATGTATATCCACGAGTTTTACATCTGTAACAATCATTCCATGATCTCCTTTCGCTAGCATCCATTGTAAATAATTTTTACGAGCCTTTCGCACATGTGTCAGTGCGATGGATATTCTCAGGCCTACCTCAACTGGCTTTGGCTTGGAGCAGAGAGTGATACTGGGTATCGACAGACGCTTCTCTCTTAGCGTCCTATGCTACCCATCTGTCAATTGGATTTCACGCCATGAAATAACCATGACTGCAATAGATTTAAAAGTGTTGATGTGTGTGGAAATAAGTCGCCTGCGCGGAAAAGTTGCGTGTTTCGGATCCGCTAAGATATTACAAAGCAAAAGCGAGACAAGTCGCTGCTAAGAATTTATGGCGCGTAAATAAGGCAACGAAGCCTTCTTGCTGCAAAGAAGGAGAGGCAAACAAGATCTGTTTCCTCGTAAGGGGATATGAAGCTGGGAGAGAGAATTTATAGTTGATGCGGTCATTTTCCGACGTCCATGTCAGGTGCTATATATCAGAGATTAAATGTCTTCAAATTAACGTTCCATGTCTACAGGTAATTCAATATTATTGAAATATTAAATATGGCTGCCGTGCTTTCGCAGTCAGCGATTTTGGCTGTGGCATCGTCGTCGCCCGCTTGATCGACGGGTGATAGTCTCTCGACGGCAATGCCAATCAAGCCACCCTTTGGGACCAGCAATGTCAGGGCTAGGCGCGCAGCCCAGGCTTCGTGGAAATGGTGGCCCTCGCGCGAGGCGCGTAGGGTATCGATCAATTTGATATCCATCTCAATGATCGTGACTGGGCGACCCCGGCGCCTGAACGTGCAACCGGTGACGCCGATCCCCTCACTGTTAAGCATCACTTAGGCAGGGGCTGTAACCTTTCCTACAGTGTTTGCACAATCACATGACTTTTCAGATCATTCACCATCCCTTCAATCGCCGGCTTCATCGCGATGAAGTCCTGCGGGCTGCATTGCGCGTCGGTGTGGTTGAACTGGTAGTGGCGGGTGACCACCACGCCGTTGCCATCCTGGGCGTAGGTGGCCTGGTAATCGAAGCCGCCTTGCTTGAGTGATACCGCCTTGGGTACTGCCAGAATGTTTACCGTCTTGGGGAAGTCGAAGCGCGCCTGCTCCGAGATTTCCCCTGAGAGGCACGTGAAGTTCTGGGTGCGTTCCTTCTCGGCCATAAACGCAAACACGTTCTGGGAGATGCCGCCGGCGAGGCTGGAGAGGGTCGGTACGCCGGTGGGTCCAGGGAGATTGACCAGGTTGTCGGTGTGGCCCTTGATCACGGACTTGAAGGTCGGCGCGTTGCCTTCCAGCGAGTCGCTTTCGACCTCGCCACCACCGGACTGGCCGTACATGCTGAGGATTTGCTGCGTCAGTTGTTTCATGTCGGCTGGGGGCATCGATTTGAACACGAAGCGATTGAACTCAGCGCCCCAGCCTTCCACGGTGGAGCTGTTGTTGAAGTCGGCGGCACCACTGTCGGCGACGTTGAATGTCAGCGTGTTATCGACCTTGTTCAGTTGGCTGATCGGCGTGCGTTCCAGTACCCCGGTCTGGGTCAGCAGCACCGGTTTGCCCAGTTCCGGGATCGGCAGGTAGCCGGCCGCAAGCGGTGTGGCGGTGGAGTCCAGGTACAGGTCCAGGCTTGGCACGTAGGTGATGGCATGGTTGAGCAGCCCCAGTGTCGGCACGGTTGGCAGGGCATAGGCATTGCCGAAGTTGATCAGGGCGGGCGAGCTTTCGATGGCTACGGCCTTGAGCAGGGCTTCGAGCAGGGCGACATGGTCTTTGCAGTCGCCGTAACGGTTGTCCAGCACGGCCTGCGCCGGGTGTGGCACCACGCCGCCGGCGCCGACGTACACGGCGACGTAGCGAATGTTCTTGCGCACCCAGTCACTTAGCGCGAGGGCTTTGCTGCGGGGCGTGTCGAGTTGGGCGGTGAGCTCCTTGGCCAGTTGTGTGATGGCTGGCGTCACTTCAACCTGGGCCCGGGCCGCGTAGGCTTGGGCAAATTGCTTGTAGTCTGCGAACGTCGATACGGCCATGAATTGCCCGTAGTCGGTGTAGGCAACAGCGCCGTTTTCTATGCGGGATTTCTCGGTGGGTTGTAGGTCCCAGCGATAGATCTTGCGCCCGGGCGCCGCTGCAGGCGTGGATGCCTTGTAGCCTTTGGCGTCCGCGTACAGCGGCAGGTTCGCCGGCATATCGTAGGAAAAGCTGGTTTGCTCGGTGTGGTAGAAATCCGGCGCGTTCATGTCTTCGAACTGCTTGGGAAACAACGGCTTGTTGCGCTGGCGCTGATAACGCAAGACCAGGCGGTCGCCCACGGCCACATCCGGGAAGATCACGACTTTGACCCGCGAATCCTGGAACATCGGCGCATCCGCCGAAGCCTGCTCCTGCTGTTCCTTGATCTGTTTGGGTTGCACGCGGATTTTACGGCCGTTGGCTTTCTGGGTGTAGGCCTCGACTACCTTCAGGGTTTCCAGCGTACGGTTGAAGGCCAGGGGGCGCTGGGCGTGCAATTTGATTGCGCGCTCTTCATTGACCTTGGCGATCATTTCCACGTCGAGCACAAAGCTGCCATCGGCGTTGACCACATAAGACTGGGTGTTTTTTTCAATGGTGAGCGAGTGGTCGGTGTCGTCGGCCTGCACCTGTGCAGTGAACAGCCCGCAAACGACCACGGCCAGCGCGCCGAACAGGCGTGCCGGGAAGAGAGTAAAGCCTTGCATAAAGATCCTTCTGAACGGTGACGCGTGCCGTCTGATAAGAGGGCGCGCGCTCCTTGGGTAATCCGCTTAATGCGAAGCGTTACTATATAGGGGTGGCAAAGGGCCTGCTGGTTTTTTACGGGTTGTCAGCCCATCAGGACTGCTTGATGCGTGGCGCTACAACCGCGGCTGCGACGTCCCAGGTCAACAGCAGTTGGGTAATCGCCGCGTCAATGACGGCATGGGGCACGTTATCGCGCGTCAGGATCGAAACGCCCTGCAAAAAGCTGTCGAACACCGCCGCCATCGCTGCGCCGCTCGGCATATCGGGCAATTGCCCGTCGCGGATCGCACGCTCAACACAGGTCACTATTCCCGCCCGCGTGCGCACCCGGGATTGCGTCAGCGCATCCGCCACCCGCGCATTCTCGGGGCTTGGTGCAGTCATGACGCCAAGCGCCACCATGCAGCCCTTGGGATGCCCGTCTTCACACTGCATGCGCGCCGACTGGCGCAATGCGGTCTCGATGGCTTGGCGCGGTAGCAGGGTTTCGTCCCACAGGCATTCGGTGACTTGGGCGTAGGTCGCCAGGTAGCGCTGCACGCATTCGTCGAACAAGGCTTCCTTGGAGCCGAACGCGGCGTAAAAACTCGGCGCGGAGATGCCACCACCCAGGCCAGCCTTGAGCTGGGCGAGGGAAGTGGCGTCGTAACCGTGTTGCCAGAACAGGTGCATGGCCTGTTCCACGGCGTGGTCGCGGTCGAAGTTACGGGGGCGGCCCATTTGTGCCATTTGCGGTCTCCGGTGGGGAAGCGAGATAAATACTAGTCGATACATAAGTCGTTGACAACGTGCTGTCGGCGCCTGCAACATTTGTATCGATCAGTATCTAAGTTCCTCCAAGGAGTTTCCCGTGACCCCCTCACTCAGCTTATCCGCGTCATCCGAACGCCTGCCCATCGGCGCCTTGCTCGCCCTGGCCATGACCGGTTTTATTTGCATCGTCACCGAAACCTTGCCTGCGGGCCTGCTGCCATTGATCAGCGAGGGTTTGGCGGTCTCGCCGTCGATGGCTGGGCAGATGGTCACCGCGTATGCGCTGGGTTCGGTGCTCGCGGTGATCCCCATGACCATTGCGACCCGTGGTTGGCGCCGGCGTAATGTGCTGCTGCTGACCATCGTCGGTTTCCTGTTGTTCAACTCCATTACGGCGCTGTCGTCCCACTATGGCGTGACCCTGGTCGCGCGTTTTTTTGCCGGTGTCGCGGCCGGATTGGCCTGGAGCCTGTTGGCCGGTTACGCCCGGCGCATGGTCGCGCCGCATCAGCAGGGCAGGGCGCTGGCACTGGCGATGGTCGGCACGCCGATCGCGCTGTCGCTGGGTGTGCCGCTGGGCACGTGGCTGGGTGGGTTGATGGGTTGGCGCACCACATTCGGCTTGATGTCGGCGTTGACGCTGGGGCTGATCGTCTGGGTGTTGGTGAAGGTCCCGGACTATCCACCGCAGGCCGCGCATCAGCGTGTGTCCCTGGGTCAGGTGCTGACCACGCCGGGCGTGCGGCCGGTGCTGGCGGTGGTGATCAGTTGGATGCTGGCGCACAACATTCTGTACACCTACATCGCCCCGTTTGTGGCGCAAGCAGGCCTGGCGGCGCGAGTGGATGGGGTGCTGCTGGTGTTTGGGGTGGCCGCGTTGGCGGGGATTTGGCTGACTGCGCGGCTAGTCGAGCCATTGTTACGCAACACGGTGTTGGTCAGCCTGGTGACGTTTGCGGCGGTCAGCGTGGCGTTGGGTCTACTCGGAAACCTGCCCCAGGTGATTTACCTCGGTGTCGCCGTGTGGGGCCTGAGCTTCGGCGGCGCCGCGACACTGTTGCAAACCGCCCTGGCCGACGCGGCGGGAGAGGGCGCTGACGTCGCGCTGTCGCTGAATGTGGTGGCGTGGAACAGCGCGATTGCCGCCAGTGGCGTGGCGGGTGGGGTGTTGCTGGAGACCTGGGGCGCGACGTCGTTTCCGTGGGCGATGTTGCTATTGATCGTGCTGTCATTTGCACTGGCCTGGGGCGCTCGCAGCCATGGATTCAAGCCGGGCGCGCGGGGTGCGGGAAAACCTGCAGCCGTCGGGCACTAATCTGACATCCTGTAGTCAGTAATCCCTGCAATATCATCCACTTGGCTCCGCTCGCCGGAGCCTGCCGCTTGACTCTCTTCTGAAGATTTAACCCATGTACCTACGCAAAATTGCCGTTGGGCTGTCAGCCCTTGTTTTGCTTTCCGCCGGGGCGAATGCCCGCAGTCAGTCAGACCTCTATACCCAGCAACAAAAACAGCTGTCATTCGACAGTTGCACAGAGTTGTTCCCCGCCGCAAAACCGATCAACACCGCCACGGTGCCTGCCGCCATGAAGCCCCTGGCGCTGTGCTCCGATCATTTTGCAGTGCTCTATTCGCAGGCCAGCAAGACTCCGCTGGTGGTAGTCGAACGCCTGAATGCCGCGCAATTGAAAGACGCCAAGGGCGAGGAGCGCACCAACCAGTTCTACGCCGACCCGCGCATTCCCAAAAGTGGCCGCGCCGAGTTGAGCGACTACCGCAGCCAGCACCCGGCCGTGGACCGTGGCCACCAATCCCCGGCCGCCGACGCGCCCAACGCCAATGCCATGGCCCAGTCGTTTGCGTTGTCGAACATGGTGCCGCAGGACCCCACCAACAACCGCAAGATCTGGAGCAAGGTTGAGGCGGATGTGCGCAAGTTTGCCGTGCGTGCCGGCGGCGATGTGTATGTGTTCACCGGCCCGCTGTTCGACGCCGGCTACAGCACCATCGGCGACAACCGGGTGTGGGTGCCGACGCGGTTGTTCAAGCTGGTGTACGACGCCTCGTCCCAGCGCGCCTGGGCCTACGTGCTGCCCAACGCCGAAACCCGCATCCAGAAGCCGATGGACTACGACACCTTTGTGAAAAACACCGGGCTCAAGTTGCTCGGCAACCTTCCGGTGTCGGGTTCGGTAGGCCGTAGCTGACGGTTACTTGGCCTTTTTCAGCGCCTTCAAACGCTGGGTCGCCCGTTGCACGGCGGCCATTTTCTCCGGGCGTTTCATCTTTTTCCATTTACGGATGTCATCCTTGGTGCGCCCGCAACTGACGCAAAGATCGCCGCTGAGCTGACAGATGGAGATACAGGGGTTTTCGATATCTTTAGCCAAGGTTTCACCTGGGGTTGGAATAAGTAGCCGTTGTTACACGGCGCGAAACTCGACGGTGAGGTGGCTCACTTCGTGAACCGGCTTGAGGCGTTCGCGGATGCACTCGGCATCTGTCGTCGCACTGCCCACCACGCTGACAATTGCCGCATGGGCGTCTGGCCCGACACGCCAGACGTGCAAGTCGGTGATCCGCGCGTCGCCAGGCTGTTCAACCAATTCGCGGATCTCGGCGGCGACGTGCTCATCGGTGCGGTCCAGCAGCACGCCAGCGGTCACGCCCATCAAGCTCCAGGCCCAACGCGCAATGACGATGGCGCCGACAATGCCCATCACCGGGTCCAGCCACACCCAGCCCAGGTAACGCCCGGCCAGCAACGCGGCAATGGCGAGTACGGAGGTCAGTGCGTCGGCGATGACGTGTACGTAGGCAGAGCGCAGGTTGTTGTCGTGGCTGTGGTGGTGATCGTGATCATGATCGTGGCTATGGCCGTGGCCCAAGAGCAGCGCACTGACGATATTGACCACCAGACCGACCACGGCGATCAGGGTGGCGGTGCCGAACTGCACCTCGGCAGGGTCGAGCAGGCGCATCACCGACTCCACGCCAATTCCCAGCGACACCAACGCCAGGATCAACGCCGAGGCAAAGCCACCGAGATCGCCGACCTTGCCTGTGCCAAAGCTGTAGCGCGGACTGTTCGCATGCCGTTTGGCATAGGCGTACGCAGCGGCAGCAATACCCAAGGCGCCGGCATGGGTGGCCATGTGAAAACCGTCGGCGAGCAGGGCCATGGAACCGGTGATTGCACCGGCAGCGATTTCCACCACCATCATCGCCACTGTCAGCAACACGACCCACAAGGTGCGCCGGGCGTTTTCATCGTGGGATGAGCCGAGGAACACGTGTTCGTGGGTATGGCTATTGGCGAGGCTCATTTGGAGTAGCGCCGGATGGCTTCAAGCAACTCTTCGACGCCCTTGCTGCGTGCTTCCTCGGAGAGGCTCGGGTCGGCCACGTGCGCCCTGGCGTGGTCTTCGATGATTTCTTCCATCAGGCCGTTGATCGCGCCGCGTGTGGCGGCGACCAGGTGCAGGGTCTTGGCGCAGTCGGCGTCTGCTTCCAGCTCGCGTTCAAGGGCCTGGATCTGCCCGGCGATACGTTTTACCCGCTTGATCAGGCTGTCTTTGTTTGCGGATACGTGGCCCATGGATATACCCCCCCTACCTATGAAGGAGGCGATCATTGCATACCCCTCCCCCCTATCACAAGGTGCGGCGAAGCGGCTTGGGTCACTCTTGTTCCGCTGCCGGCGCTGCTTCTTCAGCCAGCTTCAGGCGGTCGGCTTTGCTGATGTATTTGTCCTTGGATTTGGGCGCCAGTTTGGCGTTGGCCTTCTTTGCTTTGGCCTTGAACAGTTGCTGCAGTTTTTTCTGACGATTCATGGGGTTTTATCCGGCGGGTGAAGGCGCGAATGATACCAGCTTAAAAAACCGTGGCCGTTTCCCTGGGTCGCTTTTTAGCGCCGATCTGTGCATTGAATCGCCTCTGGTTTTGCCAATAATCGGGCCCCGTAACGCCTGAATCCCTGCGCTAACGGAAGACACCGATGAGCATCCACACCCGCACCAAACGCATGACCGTCCCGCAACTGGTGGCGATGAAGGGCCAGCAGAAAATCGTGTCCTTGACCGCCTATTCCAGTGCCATCGCCGCGCTGATCGACCCGCTGGTGGACTTCATCCTGATCGGCGACTCCACGGCCATGGTCGGTTACGGCCGGCCATCGACCTTGAGCATGCAGCTCGAAGAAATCATCGGCCACACCCGTGCGGTGGTCGATAGCACGCGCCTGGCCTGTGTCATCGCCGACATGCCGTTTGGCAGTTACCAGGAATCCAACGAGCAAGCCTTTCGCAATTGCGCCCAGGTGCTGGCGCGCACGGGTTGCGATGCGGTCAAGCTGGAAGCCAACCAGGCGTTGGCGGGCACCGTCGAGTTTCTGGTGGCACGCGGCATTCCGGTGATGGCGCATGTGGGGTTGATGCCGCAGTTCGTCAACGTGATGGGCGGGTTCAAGGCCCAGGGCCTCACGGCTGAGACCGGCGCGGTGATTGCCGCGGATGCGCGCGCGAATCTGCAAGCCGGGGCCTTCAGCCTGCTGCTGGAAGGGGTTGCCGAAGGCGTGGCGCGGCAGATCACCCTGGACTCGCCAATGCCCACCGTTGGCATCGGTGCTTCACCGGCTTGCGACGGCCAGGTGCTGGTCACTGAAGATCTGCTGGGCCTGGGCGGTGAGCATCTGCCGCGCTTCGTCAAGCAGTACGCCGACGTGGGCGCGGTGATCCGCGATGCCTGCGCGCGATATGCCGACGACGTGCGCCACGGTCGTTTCCCCGAGGCGCGGCACTGCTATGGGCTGTGATGGATGGCCTGCGCCAGGTGCTGCACGGCGCGGGTAATATCCTTGCTCCAGTCGAGGGTGAAGCTCAGGCGCAGGTGATGTGTCCAGGCGCCTTGCTGGCTGAACAGTTCCCCCGGGGCGATGACGATCTGCTGGGCCAGCAGGCGTTCGAACACGTGGCGCATGTCGACCGGATGCGTGGCCTTCAACCAGAAACACGCGCCCCCTTGCGGCGGGATCACATGGAACTGGCCCGCGCCGTGTTCATCCAGCAGGCTGCACAAGCGCGTCATGCGTTCCATCAGCAGGGCGCGCAGGGCCTGTAGATGCAGGTCGAAACGCCGGGTACTGAACAGTTTGGCGATGGCTTTCTGGCGGCTCGGCGAGAGGCGGAATGCGCGCTCCCGGAACTGCTGCTGCAACGGCGCCGCGTGGCCGCGACACAGCACGTAACCGTAGGGCGCTTCCGCGCCGATGACCTTGTCGAAGGTGGAGAACACCAGCAGCTTCTGTGGGTCGGCAAAGTCGCGGTAACGGGCCGGTTGTGCGGCGAAGTACAGCTCACCGTACGTGTCGTTTTCGAACAGCCAGATCGCCCGTTGCGCCAGCCAGTGACAGATCTGTTGTTTTTCTTCGGCCGGTGTCACGCTGCCGTGGGGCGTGTTCACCGTCGAGGACAGCACGGCTAGGCGGATGGGTTCGTGGTTGAGCGCGTCATCCAGTGCGCCGAGGTCAAAGCGCCCGTCGGCGTCGAGCGGCATTTCGATCACACGAATCCGGGCCGCCTGCAACTGGCGCAGGATCGCCCACGAACAAGGTGATTCCACCAGCGCCACGCTGCCCTCCAGGTTCAGCGCGCGAAGGGACAATGCCAGCACACTGTGCAGGTCCGCGCCGATGTACACCTGATCCGCCTGCCAATAGTCGTCAGTGGAACGGGTGTAGCGTTCGGCCAGCGCCGCGCGTAATTCGGCTTCACCGAACGGCAGGAAGAGCGGGGTGGGTGAGCGCGGGTAGTGGCGAGCCAGTTCGCGCTCGATCATCAGCAATGGGTTCTCCAGCGACAGCAACATGGCCGGTGCGTCGCTGCTCAGGGCCAGCATGCCCGGTTGACGGGCGCTGGCGAACACCTGGTCTAGCAGGCTGGGTAAGCGTTCATTCACTGCAACAATTGGCGCCAACCGAGTGAAATAACCCTGCTTGGGTCTGGCGCAGATGCGCCCTTCATCTTCGAGCAATGCATAGGCGTACTTGGTGGTCGAGACCGACACCCCCAGGCGCTGGGCCAGTTGGCGCAGGGATGGCAGCTTTTGCACGCCTTGCGCCGGGGCCGTCTCGATCAACTCGACGAGGTAGCGGTAGACGGCTTGGTAGGCGAAGGGCGCTTTGTTGGTCTTGTCCATGGGGCCTCGCGCTGGTCAAGCCGATCCGTTGCTACTTGCCAGCAGGCTGTGCCAGAAAGTCGGTAATCAACCCAACAACCTGCTGCTGGATTACTTCCCGTGGCCGCGCGCCCTTGGCATCGTGACAAATCATCCCGTCACCGGGCGAGCTCTCTTCGATCAGCGCCTCGCCCGTGGGTTTGCAGATCGCCATAAAGCTGAAATGGGTGGCGTCGTCGATCTTCAAATACTGTGTCGTTGCTTTGGGCAGACGCTTGGCCAGGTCCGTAGACTCCAATTCAGCGGGCAGGTCCGGCCCGTTCGCCGCTGCCGCCAGCACCAGCACCTTCACCGGCAGTGCGGCGAGGCTGGCGTCGGTCATGCCGCGTGACAGGCCCAGGTCCAGGGACACCACGGCGGTGACGCGCTTGTCGCGCAAGTCCGCCGCCATCTGGATGCTGTCAGGGTTCATCTTCTGATAGGCGATGCAGCCGGACAGCAGCACGTGGGCCGCGCAATCCTTAGCGAACAGCGCGGGGTCGAAGCGCGCGCCGGCGATCTCCAGCACGGTCCAGCCACCGAGGGAGTGCCCGATAGCGGCAATCCGCTGCGGGGCGACCGCGCCAAACTGCTGCGGCTGTGCGAGCACCGCATCGATGGCCCGGCTCAGGTCCTTGGGCCGCTGCCACAACTGCGCGGCGGCTTCAGGGCTGCGGTCTTTGCTGGTGGTGCCGGGGTGGTTGACCGCCGCGACGATGTAGCCCTTGTGAGCCAGTGCACTGGCCAGCCACACCTGGTTGCCCCAATTGCCGCCATTGCCGTGGGACATCACCACCAGCGGATGTTTGCCACGGGCCGGGGGAGCGTCGGGTACGGCGAGGGCGCCGTAGAACACGGCATCGTCGCGGATCAATTCCGGTGTGGCTTTGGTGGTGGCCGGGTACCAGACGACCATCTGCAACGAGCGGTTGTTCTGCGCGTCGGGGAGGGTGATGTTCTGGAAACCGATGGCGGTGTTGTCGGCGAATACGGGTGTGGCGAGGCCAATCAAGAGCAAGGCGCAAAGGGCGTTTTTCACTGTTGTTATCGTCCTTGAAAGTGAGGCGCGGATGATGACTGGAAATCAACGGTTTTGGTAGAGGGGGCGGGGGACTAGGACGTTTCTGGCGTATTCCTACTTTTAAGTATGACGGAGTTGTCGTTCGTTATTTTAGGAAGTGGGTGGGTGTTGGGGGTTGTTAATTCATGCAAGAGTGGTGGCGTGGTTCTTACAGGTTGATTGATTTGATCCTTGGGTGTTCAGCCCGTTAATTATTGGTGATGATTATGAATGACTTCATAGTTTCCCGCGTTAACAAGGTTGGAAGGCCTCTGCTTTCCTGTTTTGTTGTTTTAATGGTTGTTAACAATGATTCAAGTTTTGCCGCCGACGGCGTTGTTTCGAAAACGATAGCGCCTGGCCAAGTGCTTATATTGTCTAATGCCAATGTTTCGCCGAGCGTCGGATTCTCCAGGTTCAGCATTCTTGCCCAGGATATTCCCGCAGAAGCACGCTTGGTGCCCAGACAGTTGTTGGGGATTCGATGGAGTACAACTTACTACCCTCAAACGCTCAACGAGAGGGTAGAACTTTGCTACTACCGCCCTTTTAGCTCTGATCGCGACTGCAGGGAGATTCGCCCGAATTCGTCGGGGGAATTGACGGATTTTAACGATCAGCCTTTCGGTCATGGTTCGATTGTTGATATCCGGCACCATGTACTGGGTGGCTCGCCCCCTTATGCCCGCCCTGCTGGCGTCGATTCAGTGACGTATCGATATCGCTATTAGTGAAGTGTAGAGCGCTCGCGGTCGATTTGATCGCGAGTGTCTTTCATGTCGCCCAATCACCCGTGCGCTTTTGCAAGGTGGATGTTTATGGTCAATATCAATGCAAATACTCTGGTATCTAACAATCACGCGCAAAGTGGTTCCATCAGTGCTGCGTCACCCATTGCCACGGTTTATGAAAGCAAGGTTGGTGCGACCACGTCTACCCACAATAGCGATACCTCCACCGTCTCTATCCTGGCTCGTCAATTAAGTGATGCGGCAACGCGGGCTGAAACGCGTGTGGGTCACAAGAGTGGTGAGTTGCTTGAGCCGATAACAGACGGCAAGTATTTCGCCAACAAGGCGCAACACGATGCGGAGATCCCGGATACCAATAACCATGAACTCCTGAAGCGGGCACGGCAAGCGACGGACTTTGTCAACGGCTTTGACAGCAACCCCTTTAACGGTCTGACGCGCGATCAACTCAATCTGATTGCTCACGACGATGGCGGCCCCTTCACCATCAATGAGCGACGTGCAGCCTGGGAAACGATGCAGCCGAAGGGCGCTCCAGCAGGTTCGAGTTTGAAGGTTGTACCCGTTGGCGGCCATGAAATCCTGATTTCACGCGTGTTTGGCGGCAGCGAGCCGCCGGTGGCCCTTCCGCCTGCGACGATTTTTAATACCCTGCAAAGTGCCAGCGAGTTTCTCAACCGCGATGATCGTGCGTTGATCGCGGATATGTATGCTTATGCCCAAGCTGAAGGTGCGGATCTTCAGTACGTCGACCGGCTGATGAGGGCTCTCGCGACCTATCGCAGTTACAGCGATGGTCGTCAGCTCGGGAGTTCCAACACTGGCAGCTATGACTCGGACGGCTATAAGGTGACATACGATTTCAAACCAGAGGGCGGTGAAGTCGCCTCACGCATACTGAATAGTTCGGCAATGAGCAGTACTCGTATCGATCAGGGCTTTTTACGATACGTTCTGGACCCCGGTCACGGCACGTTCATGAATGTCGGCGGCATACCCTTTCTGGAGCGGATGGTGAACAAATTCTCCAATGAGGGCGCAGATCAACCACCACTTGGCAGCGAGTTCTCCACCTTCCAACACGCTGTGATCGACGAACATGTCATTCGCACCACACACAAGGACATAAGACTTGCGCCCTCCATGGCGCTCCGGGTGATAACCAACGGCGTCTGGTCACTCACCGAACTAGGCAAGGCCGAGGGCTATATGCTTGAGCCATCAACCGGCCGCCTGATCAAGCCCGCTGCTCCCTCTGATGATCAGGCGTCGCAGTCTCTTGCCCGTGAAGCCGTCATGGACTTCAGCGCGGAACGCCGTGACCCGCCAGGCACACGCTGGCTCATGCCTGGCAATCTGTTCAAGTTGATGCGAAATTTCATGTCCTGAGCGCTGTTGATCTTCGACAAACCATCAGCCTTGCACAGTAGGCGGCGTGTGATCGGATGCTGGGGATTGTGCGCCATCGAGGGCCAATGCCGAGAGCTGTTTCAACTGCTTGTAAGGGCCGCTGATCAGCGTGCTAGCGCCCATGGCTTGCAGGGTGATGCGCTCGGACTGGTAACGATGAAACAGGCTGAACAGCGGCCTCTTCGGCTGGTACACCCCCGGCTGTCTTTCGACGTATTTCAGGGCAGGCATGGCGCTGCGCACGGCCTCTGGATCGACCTGGCCGGGCACGGTCCATTGGGACAGTGCCATGCTGCTGAAGAAGTTGAAAGTCGAGCCTATGACTGCACCTATGGCGCCGCCAACGAGCAAATTCATCTTGAACGTGTCGGTGATGCCAAAGTACTCGGCAAACAACAGGATGGGGGTCATCAGCACAAGATAAGCGAGGGCTTGTTCGACTGGCGCCCAGGCCTTGGAAGGCTCGCTGCGCAGTTGGTCCTTGAGCTTGAGTTTTTTGATCGTGGTGTCGGGTTGCATGCGTTACCCCTCCTGGGATGAGACGGTCCTGATGACGAGGCGTCGCATTCTACGCAAAGCGAGGGTGTGATCATACGAAGATCAACTGTGGGAGCTGGCTTGCCTGCGATAGCATCACCTCTGTATTGCCGACATACCGAGGTGCCCGCATCGCAGGCAAGCCAGCTCCCACACAATCCCGCTCCCACAGCGTGCAGCGGTGTTCTCAGGGGGGTTACCGCACCAGACAAGGCTGCTTGTTGTTGAACGTCCACCCCGGAACCAGAAACTGCATCGCCACACTGTCATCCCGCGCACCGAGGCCCATGCCTTTGTACAGCTCGTGCGCCTTGGCCACGGCGTCCATGTCGATGTCCACTCCCAGTCCGGGCTTGCTCGGCACCTGCACGTAACCCCCTTCGATTTTCAGCGGTTCCCGGGTCAGGCGCTGGCCGTCCTGCCAGATCCAGTGGGTGTCGATGGCGGTGATGTCGCCCGGCGCGGCAGCGGCGACCTGGGTGAACATCGCCAGGGAAATATCGAAGTGGTTGTTGGAGTGCGAGCCCCAGGTCAGGCCCCACTCATGGCACATCTGCGCGACACGCACCGAGCCTTGCATGGTCCAGAAGTGCGGGTCGGCCAGGGGGATGTCCACCGATTGCAGCTGGATCGCGTGGCCCATTTCGCGCCAGTCGGTGGCGATCATGTTGGTGGCGGTTTTAAGGCCGGTGGCACGGCGGAATTCGGCCATGACTTCGCGGCCGGAATAACCGTTCTCCGCACCGCACGGGTCTTCGGCGTAGGCGAGCACATGGTGCTGATCGCGGCACAGGCGGATGGCTTCTTTCAATGACCAGGCACCGTTCGGGTCGAGGGTGATGCGCGCATCGGGGAAGCGTTCGGCCAGGGCGGTGACGGCTTCGATTTCGGCGTCGCCGCTCAACACGCCGCCTTTGAGTTTGAAGTCGTTGAAGCCGTACTTGGCCTTGGCGGCTTCGGCCAGGCGCACCACCGCGTCGGCGGTGAGTGCCTTCTCGTGGCGCAGGCGGAACCAGTCGTCATCGGCATCCGCCTCGTTGCGGTAGGCCAGGTCGGTGGCGTTGCGGTCGCCGACGTAGAACAGGTAACCGAGCATTTTCACCGCATCGCGCTGCTGCCCTTCGCCGAGCAAGGCGGCCACCGGTACTTCGAGGAACTGCCCCAGCAGGTCGAGCAGCGCCGCCTCCATGGCGGTGACGGCATGAATGGTGATGCGCAGGTCAAAGGTCTGCAGGCCGCGCCCGGCCGAGTCCCGCGAGGCAAAGGTGCTGCGCATCTGGTTGAGGATGCGCTGGTACTGGCCGATGGGTTGGCCGATCACCAGGCTGCGCGCGTCTTCCAGGGTTTCGCGGATGCGTTCGCCGCCGGGCACTTCGCCGACGCCGGTGTGGCCGCTGCTGTCCTTGAGAATGACGATATTGCGCGTGAAATACGGGCCGTGGGCGCCGCTGAGATTGAGCAGCATGCTGTCGTGGCCGGCGACGGGAATGACTTGAAAGTGTGTGACGACGGGCGTGTTCATGGCAGGTTCCTAGTGAGGCTCAGAGAGGTTTGCTGATGGCAGCGCCGGTGGGCACGGCGCTTGGCGCCGCCAGCACGGCAGAGGGCGAAGTCTTGGCAAAAAACACCAGGATCGCGGCGAGCACCGAGGTGCCGGCCAGGCCGTAGAGGCCGCCCTGGATCGAGCCGGTGGTTTGTTCCAGGAAGCCAAAGGTGGTCGGCGCGACAAAGCCGCCGAGGTTGCCGATGGAGTTGATCAGCGCGATCACCGCCGCCGCGATGCGCACATCCAGGTAGCCCTGGGGGATCGGCCAGAACAGCGACGACGCCGACTTGAAGCCGATGGCCGCAAAGCAGATCGCCACAAAGGCAAACACCGGCCCGCCGGTGGTGGACATGAACATGCCCGCCGCCGCAATCAATAACGCCGCCGCGACCCAGGCCTGCTGGAACTTGAACTTGCTCGACAGCGATGCGAAAGCGTACATGGCGATGATCGAGATCAGCCACGGGATCGAGTTGAAGAACCCCACCTGCACATCACTCAGGTCGCCCATCTTCTTGATGATGCTCGGCAGCCAGAAGGTGGCGGCGTAGATCGTCAATTGGATGCAGAAGTACAGGGCGCAGAACAGCAGGATCTGGCGATCCTTGAGCAGCTTGCCGAGGGTCGGCTTGACCGTCGTCAGCGCCTCACGCTCGCGCTGTTCGCGGTCGATGGCGTTGACCAGCGCGTCCTGTTCCTCGCGGGTCATCCATTTGGCGTCGTGGGGTTTGGAGTCTAGCCAGAACCACACAAAGAACCCCAGCGCCACAGAGGCCAAACCTTCGATGGCAAACATCCACTGCCAGCCGTGGAAGCCGAAGCCCTCGATCTGCAACAGCGCGCCCGACAACGGCCCGGAAATCAGCGACGCAACCGCCGAGCCGCTGAGGAAAATCGCGATGGCCTTTCCGCGCTCGGCAGCGGGCAGCCAACGGGTGAAGTAGTAGATCACGCCGGGGAAGAAACCCGCCTCGGCCACGCCCAGCAGGAAGCGCAGGATGTAGAAGTGGGTTTCGTTCTGGATGAACGCCATCAGCGTGGCGACGATGCCCCAGGTGAACATGATGCGGGTCAGCCAGATCCGTGCGCCGACCTTTTGCAGCAACATATTGGAGGGGACTTCGAAGAGCGCGTAGCCAATGAAAAACAGCCCGGCACCAAAGCCGTACGCCGCCGCGCCGATGCCCAGGTCGTGTTCCATGTGCGTGCGCACAAAGCCGATATTGACCCGGTCGATGTAGTTGAGGATGAACATGATCACGAACAGTGGGAGCACATGGCTCTTCACTTTGCTCACGGCGCGCGTGAGGGGTGGAATCATTGTCTGGTGCGGCAGATGCATGGTTTGAATTGTTCACAATTCAAAACTCCCCCTGATTATTTTTATGCGGGTTTGCGTGTTTTGTTGATAGACATCATACAAGTGGTTTTCTGCGGTCTGCAATGCGGTGGTAGGCGATTTTGTTCTTATAAGGCCAGAAGATGATTGCCTATTTTGGTTATTTACGCTGTTTTTAATGGGGTTTTATGGGTTTTCAGCAGGTAGATGATTCGCGGGAAAGCAATGAGCCTGAAAATCGAAAGGGTGGGTTGTCAGATTGGTTGTCATACAAGTTGATCGCCTTTTCAATCAACCCAGCGTCACCTCCGGGCAGGGTGTTAAGCTCCCTCCCAGCCCAACCCCGTGGACCCGTCACGATGCCCATTGAAAGCGCGCCTACTGTGCGTAAACGCTCCAGCAACCTCGCCCAAGGTGTGGTTGAAGCGCTGACCCAGCGCATCCTGCTCGGGCAGTTGCAGCCCGGTGAAAAACTGCCGTCCGAATCCACCATCGTGGCCGAGCATGGTGTCAGCCGCACCGTGGTGCGCGAGGCACTGTCCAAGTTGCAGGCGTCGGGGTTGGTGGAGACGCGCCACGGCATCGGCACCTTTGTCTTGGCGCCGCAAGCGCAGTCCGGGCTGCGCCTGCATGTGGACACGCTGGCCAGCGTGCGTAGCATGCTGGAGTTGCGCCTGGGCCTGGAGGTGCAAGCCGTGGCGCTGGCCGCCCAGCGCCGCAGCGACGAGCAACTGGCGCGCATGCGCGAAGTGCTGAGCGACTACCAGGCTTCCCTGGCCAACAACGACAGCTGTGTGGAAGAGGACAAACGCTTCCACCAATTGATCGCCGAAGCCACCGGCAATACCTTCTTCAGTGAAATCATGCTGCACCTGGGCAATGCGATGATTCCGCGCACTCAGGTCAAGGCCGCCGAACGCGGTGGCGCGGACTTCGCCCAATTGGGGCAATTGGCGCACCTGGAGCATGAGGCGATCTTCAACGCGATCAAGCGCCAGGACCCGGACGCTGCACGCGCCGCGATGGTGCTGCACTTGACCAATAGCCGCGATCGTTTTTCGGGAGAGTAGGGCAGTTGAACCAACACACTTTATCCGCGCGCCTGGAGCGCGTGGCGGCAAACGTGCCCTTGGGCGCGCGCCTGGCCGATATCGGCTCCGACCATGGCTACTTGCCGGTGGCCTTGCTGCGCCGGGGTGCGATCAGCGCGGCGGTGGCCGGCGAAGTGGCGACCACGCCGTTTCATGCCGCCCAACGCACGGTGCGTGACAACGGCCTGGAGCAGCACGTCACGGTGCGCCTGGCCAACGGCCTGGCGGCCATCGAAGCGCAAGACCGCATCACTGCAATCAGTATTTGCGGCATGGGCGGTGAGACCATCCGCGACATCCTCGACAGTGGCAAGGCGCATCTCAGCAGCCACGAGCGGTTGATCCTGCAACCCAATGGCGGCGAGCAACCGCTGCGCCAATGGTTGATGGACAACGGCTACGCCATCCTCACTGAAGAGTTGCTGCACGAAAACCGTTTCTACTACGAAATCATCGTTGCCGAGCGCAGCGAGCAGGTGCAGTACAGTGCCGAGCAACTGTACTTTGGCCCGCTGCAAATGCAGGCGCGCAGCCCGGCATTTTTGGCCAAGTGGCAACGCATGCTGCGCCAGAAACAGAAGACCCTCGCCAGCCTTGAACAGGCGCGCCAGGCAGTACCCGAGACGACGCTACAAGAGATCGCCCAACAGGCCCGCTGGATCACCGCGCTGCTGGCCGAACAGACCGTTATTCAATAAGGATTCCCGCAATGGCAGACGCCACCGACCCAGCTTTTTATGACCGCGCAGACGCGCATATCGAACTCTCCAACGAGCAACTCAAGGCTGAGGAAAACCTTGGCCAGATCAGCGCCTCGATGATGTTTGGCACCACCCGCTTCAATGCCTGGGCCAGTGCGCGCAACTTCAAGTCCGGCGCGGAAATGGCCGAGGCGCGGGAGGCGATGTTGAAGTATTTCTGCGATCAGTACCGGATGATGCTTGAGGATAATCTGGATGATCACATCAACAATTTCGACCGGTACATGCTCGCCAAGACACCAGAGTAAGCGGGCCTGATGAAGTCCAAAAAATGTGGGAGCGGGCTTGCTCGCGAACGCGGTGTGTCAGTTGCAGGTGTGCTGACTGATCCACCGCTTTCGCGAGCAAGCCCGCTCCCACATCTAGATTTGTGGTGTTTGTCCGAGCGGCGCCAAATGGTTACAGGTTGGCCCGCAGTGTTGAGTGCTTTTGCCCCATTTCAGGGCGTGTTCCGTGCGCTATCAGCGTGCAGCCCCGCCTATCTCCTGCCTCTCTACCCACGGCCCGTATCTTGCTAGAGCCAAGCTAATCAATGACATGGCGTTTTGCCGTTAGTCATTTCAAGGCTTTGCCCAGCGGTGCACCGCCTGGGTCGTTTTTGGGGAGTGGTCGGACATGCACAGCCTTTTATCACCCGGTATCCGCCTGCTCGGCCGTTTTGGTTTTGCGCGCAAGTTCCAGATCCTGTTCCTCCTGTTCATGCTGCCCCTGGCTGGCAGCCTGTGGATGATCGGGCAGGACTATCGCGCCAAATTGAGCGTGATCTCCAGCGAGCAGTCCGGCGTTCGCCAACTGCTGGCCCTGGATGCGCTGGACGGCCAATTGACCGCCCAGCGCAACCTGGCCGCGCGCTGGAAAGCCGCCGACATCCTGCACGCACCCACCCCGGCGGCGAAGGCGGCGATGGACAAGGTCGATGCCAATTACCCGCTGCTGTTGCAAAACCTGCAAACCCTGGGCGAGTCGCTGAAAGCCCAGCACGCCAGCGCCGACATCCTCGCGCGCTTCGAGGCGTTGCAGGCCACCGTCAAAGGCATGGATTCCCAATCCCTGCGCACCGTGGGCTGGTGGCCGGACGGCTATGACCGCTTCACCTCGGCCCTGACGGCCATGCAAACCCTGCGCGAGCAGGTGACCCTGGACACTGGCCTGATCCTCGATCCCTGGCTGGAAACCTACCTGCTGATGCAGATTTCCACCCAGCACACCCCTGACCTGATCGAGCGTGTCGGGCGCATGGCCAGTGTGGGGCAATCGTCTATCGCGTCCGGGCAGTTCACCTTGCAAAGCCGCTTGCAGATGCGCGACCTGCGCGGCCGCATCGGCGACGCGCGCGACCAGTTGGTCAAGGCCGCCGCGTCGCTCAAGGCCAAGCAGTACGCGGGCATGGAGGTATGGACCGCGCAATATGACAACAGCCTGCAAACCCTCGACAACCAGCTCAAGGTCCTTGATGACGGCGTGTTCGGCGGCACCATCAAGCTCGACACGGCCGCCTTCGAAGGCAGTGTCGATGCCATGCTCGGCAGCCTGGGTGCCCTGCGCAACCAGTCGCTGACGTCCCTGGACGCGCGCCTCGGCCACTACCACGATCGTTCCCTCCAGCAGATCGTGCCCGTGGCCGCGACGTTCAGCCTGCTGGCGTTGGCGGCGCTGTACCTGTTCATGTGCCTGCAAGCCTCGATCCGCCGCAGCGCCAGTGGCATCACCACGCTGGCGGAGTCGCTGCGTGACGGCAACCTCTGCGTGGAAGTGGCGGTGCAGGGGCGTGACGAACTGGCGGCCATCAGCACCGCGCTGAACGTCGCCGTGGTGCAGTTGCGCACCAGCCTGCTGGGGGTCAATCACGAGACGCAGCAGTTGGGCTCGGCGGTGCTCACCCTCAATGCGCAATCGGGCAGCACTCTCAACGAAGTCGAAGACCAGCAACAGCAAATCAGCCAGATTGCCGCCGCTGCCACCCAACTGGCCGCGACCTCCCTGGGCGTCGCCCGTAGCTGCGAACAAGCGTCGGGCAGCGCCCAGCAGACCCGGCGCATCGCCGAAGACAGCAGCCGTGACAGCCAACGCACCACGGCCAGCATCCAGCAACTCAACGGGCGCCTGACGGACACCGCCAACGCCCTGGAGCAAGTCAGCCAGCAGGGCCAGCAGATTCAATCGGTGGTGGACACCATTCGCGGCATCGCCGAGCAGACCAACCTGCTGGCGCTCAACGCGGCCATCGAAGCCGCCCGCGCCGGCGAGCAGGGGCGCGGCTTCGCCGTGGTGGCGGATGAAGTGCGCAGCCTGTCGCAACGCACCCAGGCCTCCACCGCACAGATCGCCGGCACGGTGGACAGCCTGCGTGCGACGGTGAGCCAGGCGGTCACCCTGATGGGCGCCGCGTGCGAACAAGCGCTGACGGACGCGGCGTCGGTCACCGGGCTCGGCACACGCCTGGGCGAGATCGCCGGCGCGGTGCAGAACGTCACCGACACCCTGGCGCAAATCGCCACAGCGGTCGAAGAACAGGCCGCGACGGCGGACGAAGTGAGCGGCAATATCCAGCAAGTGGACCAGGCGGCGGGGCGTTTGCTCGATGGTGCGCGAGCGGTGAACCGTGCGGCGGACACCCTGAGCAAGGGCAGCCAGGCCCTAAGTGACAACACCGCACGATTCCGGCTGGGCTGAGATCTCCTGTGGGAGCGGGCTTGCTCGCGAAGGCGGTGGTTCAGTCACCCGATGTATTGACTGACACACCGCATTCGCGAGCAAGCCCGCTCCCACACAAGCCAGCTCCCACATTTAGATCTTCAATGGCCGGTAGATAGCGTAGTCTCCTGCTGCACTCCCTTTCATTCGCCCTGCGGAGCCCTGCCATGATCACCGTCCATCACCTCAACAATTCCCGCTCGCAACGCATCCTCTGGCTGCTCGAAGAACTCGGCCTGCCGTACCAGATCAAGCGTTACCAGCGCGACCCGAAAACCAACCTCGCCCCGCCGGAACTCAAGGCCATCCACCCGCTGGGCAAGTCCCCGGTGATTGAGGACGGCGGCCAGGTGCTGATCGAGTCTGCTGCGATCATCGACTATCTGATCCGCCGCCATGGCGCAGGTCGTCTGCAACCCGATCCGGCCACCGCCACTTACGATCAGTACGTGCAATGGCTGCACTTCGCCGAAGGTTCGGCCATGCTGCCGTTGATGCTCAACCTCTACGTCGGCCGCCTGGGTGACGCAGGTGCGCCGCTGCATCCGCGGATCGAGTCGGAAGTGGCCAACTACCTGGGTTACTTGAACGACGTGCTGGGACAGACGCCGTATCTGGTTGGGGATGAGTTGAGTGGTGCAGATATCCAGATGAGCTTTATCGGCGAAGTCGCCGGGGCCCAGGGCAAGTTGCAGGCGTATCCGAACCTGGCGGCGTGGGTGCAGAAATTCCAGGCGCGGCCGGCTTATCGCAAAGCGGTAGAGCAGGGCGGTGAGTACGCGTTCGCCAAGTAAGGCCGTTCAGGGGGCAAGTGTGCCCCCATTCCCCGCAATTACTGCCCTTCGAAACGCTGCAACGAAAACGACGATAGATCCAGGTCACTCTCCCCGCGCATGCACCACTGCGCAAACGCCTCGCCCAGCGCCGCCGAATGCTTGAAGCCATGCCCCGAGCAGGGCGACACCACCAGCGTGTGCTGCAAGGTTGGGTGCGCGTCGATGATGAAGTGATGATCCGGCGTCACTGTGTAGGCGCACACCGCCGACTTGACCACCTCGGCCGTGAGCCCGGCAATTCGCCCTTGAACCTGTTGCTCATACATCTCCCGCTGCTGCGCGGGTGAGACGCTGCGGTCCAGCGTCTCGGGGGTCGAAGCGGTGTGATATTGCGCCGTAGCCACTTTCAAGCTGCCCTCGCCAGGCAAGGCCGGGAAACCGTAGTTGGTCTGGTCCGGGCCATGGGTGAGGATAAACGTCGGTGAGGCCCCCACCAGTTGCGCGTCGGGCTCGGTCGCGAACCAGAACAATTGTTGGCGATACACGCTGAGCAGCCGGTCAAACGGCGCCCCGAGCAAACCGCCGGCCCAGTTGCCCGCACTCACCACCAACTTGTCGGCCTGCAAGGTGCGCTGGTCAGTGGTCACCGTGACGCCGTGCGCATCCGAGCGGATATCGGTCACGGTTTCGCCCTTGTACAGCGTTGCGCCGTGTTGCTCGGCCAGCCGCAGTTGCACCTCGATACACCGCTCGGGCCGCACAAAACCGCCTTCGGGCTCGTAGTAGCCGATGGCGTTGTCCGCGACCTGGGCAAATTGCGGGAAGCGCTGGCGGATCTGCTGGGCGTCCAGCACCTCATGGGCGATCCCGTAGGTTTGCGCCAGGCCAATGGTGCGCAGGGTGAAGTCGCTGGCATCGCTGGGGTCGAAATCCGCGTGGGACGTCAACACCAACAGCCCCGACTGCTCGAACAAGGCCTCCCCCGACAACGCCTCCAGCTCGCGCCAGATGCGGTGTGAGTTGCGCACGATCGGCACGTACTGCGCGCCTTCGCCCACCGACAGGCGGGTGATGCGCGTGTCGCCATGGCTTGAGCCTAGCGTGTGGGGCGGGTGATGACGGTCGATGCCGGCGACCTTTACGCCGGCTTTGGCCAGTTGGTACACCGTGGCGGCACCCATGGCGCCAAGGCCGATGACGAGCGCTTCATATCGTTCCAAGGTTGATACTCGCTTCAGAGGCTGGGTTGACTAGCGAACCACGTCAAACGCGGTGTATTCGTTCACATAGTGCGTCTGGCTCGACGTCGATTCCAGCGTCAGGGCAACGCCCAGGTCTTCGATAAACACCCGTGCGGTCGTGTAGTCACCCTGGTCGCAGGCCAGTTTGATCGCGTCGCCGGTCAGCGCGGCAAACACCTGGCGTGCCGGAATGCGCGCGCCGACGGTGCAGGTCAGCGACGTCTCGATGGGCTTGTCGGTGGCGCGGGCGGGCAGGTTGACCATGCGCAAACGAGCTGTCAGCGTCTGCCCCGGCGCCCAACTGGCCGGTACCTTCAGCTCGGCTTCACGGGTTTGCAGCACCCGGCCATCGCCGACGCCGTTCATTTTCGATTTCAACTGGATCAGGTCTGCCTGAGTCAGGCGGTCCACGTTGAAAGTCTGGCCGTAGACCTCGTTCTTCACCAGCAAGCCACCCTCGGCCTTGAAGGTGACCGAGGTCGGCAGGTCTTTGCTGCCGTCGCCTTTCTTCGACAGGTAGGTGTAACTCAGGGTCTTGAATTTCGGTTGCAGCAGCGGTGCACCAAGCTGCTGGCGCACGTTGGTCGGCACCTCGACATCGCTGATATTCGTCTCGGCCTGCGTGCGCGGGTAGTCCACCGGCGCGATGTCTGGCCGCAACCGCGCCAACAGCCCGGCGTTGACGCCACCCTGTACCGAGCAACTCACCCGCGACTGCGTGCCGTGTTTGCCCTCCGGCTCGACGATCAGCACACGTTCCACCTGGCGTATGCCGGGGGCCTTGCCCGGTTGCGGTTTGATGAGCTGCCAGCCGTCGCCCACCTTGAGCTCGCTGCGGGTGTATTCCCCTTCGCCTTTTTGCAGCGCCCCGGGCTGTTCCAGCAGCGGTGCGAGGCGCTTGGCGACCTCGTCCACGCCGCCGTCGACAATAAAGCCCCAGTAATAAAACAGCCCCAGCGGCCCGAGGTCGGTGACTTCGTCGCTGTAAGACAACAGCTTCAAACCCGCGATGGGCGGTGCGCTGATCGGCACCCGATTGGCGTTGTGGTCGGTACGGTTTCTGACGGCGATCCAGGTGAAGTTTTTCTCCTGCTTGAGCGGCGCATAGGCCTGCCAGGCGTCACGGTGGGTGTTCAGGCTGCTGAAGAAACTCGCATCGCAGCGGGTGAAGGCCTTGAGCGTGTCGGTCAGCACGGCATCGGCGGCGTGGGCGAGGGTGGGCAGCAGCAGGGCGGTGGTCAGGGCAGCGGCGGAAAACGGCAACTTCATGGGGCGGGATTTCCGTATCAAAAAGGCGAGAGACAGGGCAGGGCATTATCCAGCAGTTGGGCGGCGGGCTCTAGTTGGCTGCGCGGGTCAGGCGCAAGCGCCAGTTGCCGCCGTGCTGGGCGTGGCACGCCTCTTCCGAGTCGAGTTGCACGCAACGCTTCAGCGGCACGGGCGGGATATCGGCGGCGTGCAGCGCGATGGCAGTGAGGTCGCGGATGTGTGCATCCAAACCTGTGGCCAGGGCGTGATCCTTGCTGGCCCGCGTGTCGAAGACCCAGGTGATGACCAGGCTCTGGGGGAAGTCGGCGTAGTTGACGGTGTGGGTCAGCCAATCGAAGCCCGGGATTTGCGCCTTGGCGGTTTCGCAGGCGTCGGTGAGCGCGGCGACCAAGTCGCGTTCGATGCGGGCGCTGTCGCGTTTTGATAGGGCCACGGAAAGCTCCAGTTGAAGGCAAGGGCCGCAGGTTAGCAGGGTATGGGGGCAGTTTCAGCCGCGACGAATTTCCAATTAGTTGTAGAGATGCCGGCAGGGATCATCAATACCCTGACCAGGAAGACGTTGCTCGTAATTAGCGGAGTGGATAGCTATGAAGAACGTAAAATGCTTGCTGGCAGCAGGTGCAATACCCTGGGTGCTAATGACCTCCCAGGCGTTCGGGTTTGGAGAGACGCACAATAAGGCGTGCCAAGACGCATGGTCCAAAAGCCAGGCCTACGCCACATGCTCCGGGTGGGGATGGACGGAACGGCAAGGCGATATGTGCACACTTCGGCAAACCTGTGGTGGCGGCAGCCCAAAACCGGCGAACACCAACACACTTCCCAGCGTTTTTGAATACAACCAGGCAACCGATGGTAGCTACAGCGTGCCCATTGATAAGGTGCGCGAATTGAATAATTGCGGCGGCGTACTTGTTACGGGGAACTGTCCGAAATAGCGCAGCGGCTGCACCGTGCCGCTGTCAATCATGGCGCCGGGCCGAAAACCGTGAATGGGCAGTCCGTCACCGAAGCTCTCCGGCAGACGTTGCCCTCGTCCCAGTTTGCCCCTGTCCCACGAGGGAGTACCGGGAAACGCTGAGACATCCTTAAAAACGCAAATTGCTCCGGGCCTTCGTAATCGCAGGCCACGAAGTAATACTCTGGCTGGCCTGGGCTTGCCTGACCCGTACGGATAGCTGCCGATTCAAACTTCATCCCCTTGAGGTAGTGCTCTTCTGCAAGCGGGTTCTCGCCGTGCCATCCGCTGCCCGGCGCGATAGCAGAGTAGCTATAGCCTTGCGCCTCCTTGGTCTGATGGATGCTTCCTATGCCCGGGCACATGTTGGCGACGCTGGGGGCATTGTCGCTGGACGTGCAGGCGACCAGGCCGGCCAACACCGCTGGATACAGCGCAGCCCTGACGGCTGTGGCGAGGGAGGGTGAGAACGAGCGAAAGGTGGGCATGGCAAGTTCCTCGGTTGACGGCACTTCACTCTGAGCGGCGGTGACCGAGATGGCTACTGTCACATCTGACAGTTCTATAGATGGATTCAGAATAACCATTGTGGTGCTGTAGCGCTGGCCTGCGCCTCACGCCTGCTGCCTCAGCGCACTGATGATGAAGGCATGCAGGCTATTGACCGCCTTGGACCCCCGCGAGGCTCGGCTGCGTAGAATCGACACTTCCATAGGCTCGATATTTCCCAAACCATGCTCACTGCCCAAGACCTGAAGCGATGCCTGCACGGTGCACTGTGTGATCGCGGCAATCGCCAGTCCGCCTTCAACGGCTGCTACTTGGCCAGCCAGGCTGGAGCTGTTGTACACCACCTTGAACTGGCGGCCCTGCTGGGCCAGTGAGTTCACCGCATAGCGCCGCGCCAGGCTGGCGCTTTCGTACACGGCGATGGGCACCGGGTCGCGTCGCCATAGTTCAAACTGCGGCGACCCCACCCAGACCATCGGCTCATGGAACAGAAACGTGCCACTTTGCGGCGAGTCCCTGGACACCAGGGCCAGATCAAGATCGCCGCTGCGCAACCGTGGGATGAGTGCGGTCGATTGTTCACAGGTCAGTTCGATGTCCACCCCCGCGTGGCGCGGCGCAAAGCGTTTGAGCAGCGGCGTGAGGTACTTGGCGGCGTAGTCCTCTGCCACGCCCAGGCGGATGCGCCCCGTCAACGCCTCCCCATGAAACGCCGCCTGGGTCTCGGCATGCAGCGCCAGCATACGTCGCGCATAGCCCAGCAGCGTCTGGCCGTCATCGGTCAGTTGCAGGTGGCGTGGGCCTCGGTTCAACAAGGGCCGCCCCAGCGCCGTTTCGAGTTTTTTCATCTGCATGCTCACGGCCGACTGCGATCGGTTGACCTCATGGGCCGCACCCGACAGCGAACCAGCGTCCACCACCGCGACAAAACACTTGAGCCAATCAATCTGCAAATCGCTGGAAGGCATCGCGCTGACCTCTATTCGTTAATCGAATGACTGTGCTGTGAATTATGCGCTTTTCAGGGTCGTTGTTCCCTCGCAATATGCAGGCTTAAATCAACCGCTACCGGACCTGATAATGCCCTTCGACACCTGGTTGCTGTACCTGATTACCTGCTGCGGCATCGCGGTCGTGCCGGGGCCCAACGCCTTGTTGGCGTTGACCCACGGCGCGATTCACGGGCGGCGCCGGACGCTGTTCACCATCAGCGGCGGCGTGCTCGGCTTTGCCCTGGTGCTGTCGCTGTGTGCGTTGGGCCTGGGCGCGTTGATCCAGGCGTCGGCCGGCTGGTTCACGGCCTTGAAGATTGGGGGCGGGCTGTATCTGGTGTGGTTGGGCTTCGGGCTGTGGCGATCCGCGCCCGTCAGCCTGGAGATGGCCGGCGTGCCAAGCCTGCGGCGCTGGTCGCTGTTCCGCCAAGGGTTGGTGTCGGCCCTTTCAAATCCCAAGGCGTTGCTGTTGTTTACGGCGTTTATTCCGCCGTTTCTCGACCCCCACAGGAACCTTATCGCGCAGACGGCGGCGATTGCGCTGACCTACGCCGTGGTGGAGTTTTGCGTTGAATACATGGTGGCCAGCGCTGCCCACCGCGTGCGGCCGTGGTTGGCGCGGACCGGGCGGCGGTTCAATAAGGCGTGTGGTGGGTTTTTTGTGGTGTTTGGGTTGGCGTTGCCGATTCATAGTTGAGGAGGGGTAAAAGAAAGCTGTCACCACCGAACGTCTCCCTGTTTCGCGTGGTCACAGCTTTGCTGATAACCTGCTAATAGCTCAATGCCAGCTCCCCGGAGCCCCCCCCATGAAAACCCTACGCACCGCCTTCCCGGCCGCCTTCCCCCGTGGATCTTCCCGCGACTCGGAAACCGCGCTGTCGGACATCGAGTTCCTGCACCGCATCAGCCTGGACCTGATCGGCGAGCAAGACCTCGAAGCCCTCTATGGCAAGATCGTCGACGCCGCCGTGTCCATCACCGGCTCGCAATTCGGCACCATGCAGCTGCTCTGTCCCCAAGGCCATCCCTCGGGCCATGGCGGCGAACTGCAACTGCTGTGCTCGCGGGGCTTGCCGCCTGAGGCCGTAGGATTCTGGCAATGGGTGAGCCCAATGGCCTACAGCAGTTGCACCATGGCCCTGCAACTGGGCCAGCGCGCCATCATTCCCGACTTCGAAGAATGGGCCGACATCGCCGGCACCGAAGACTTGATCGCCTTCCGCCGCGCGGGCATCCGCTCGGCCCAGACCACCCCCTTGCGCTCGCGCGACGGGCGCCTGCTCGGCATGATCTCCACCCACTGGAGCGCGCCGCACCAACCGTCCGAACGCGACCTGCGCCTGCTCGACATCCTCGCCCGCCAAGCCGCCGACCTGCTGGAGCGCACCATCGCCGACGAAGCCCTGCGCGACGCCGAAGCCCAACTGCGCGCCCTCAACGAAACCCTCGAACAGCGTGTGGCCGAACGCACCGCCATGCTGATGCAGGCCGAAGAAAAACTGCGCCAATCACAGAAAATGGAAGCCGTCGGCCAACTCACCGGCGGCCTCGCCCACGACTTCAACAACCTGCTCGCCGGCATCTCCGGCGCGCTCGAACTGATGAACCGCCGTATCAGCCAAGGCCGCCTCAGCGACGTCGACAAATACATGGTCGCCGCCCAAGGCTCGGCCAAACGCGCCGCCGTCCTCACCCAACGCCTGCTGGCCTTCTCCCGCCGGCAAACTCTGGAACCGCGCGCCACCAACGTCAACACCCTGATGTACGGCATGGCCGAACTCATCCAACGCACGGCCGGCCCCGGCATCCAGATCGAAACCCTGGGCGCCGTTGACACCTGGACCGCCTTCGTCGACGTCAGCCAACTGGAAAATGCCCTGCTCAACCTGTGCATCAACGCCCGCGACGCCATGCCCGAAGGCGGCCGCATCCAACTGCAAACCAGCAACCACTGGCTCGATGCCAACACCGCCCGCGCCCACGACCTTGCCGAAGGCCCCTACCTGCGCCTGAGCGTCAGCGACACCGGCACCGGCATGTCGCCAGACGTCATGGCCCACGTGTTTGAACCCTTCTTCACCACCAAACCCATCGGCCAAGGCACCGGCTTGGGCCTGTCCATGATCTACGGGTTTGCCCAACAGTCGGGCGGGCAGGTGCATATCCAGTCCGCAGTGGGCGAGGGCACCTGCGTGTCCCTCTACCTCCCACGCCACCACGGCGCGGCGCCGGGGGACGAACTGACGCCAGGGCAAGCCCCGATTGAAGTCGCCCAACACGGCGAAACCGTATTGTTGGTGGACGACGAATCCACCGTACGCATGTTGCTGGCGGATGTGCTCGGCGAATTGGGCTACACCGTGATCGAAGCGGCGGACAGCGCGGCGGGGCTGAAACTGCTGCGCTCGGATGTGCATATTGATCTGCTGGTGACGGACGTGGGCTTGCCGGGCGGGGTGAATGTTGTTTTTTTTACCCATTTGGCGCTGGCGGCGGAGGGGATAGCGGAGTTGTCGGAGGGGGGTGTGTTGCGTAAAAAAAAAAAAGATTAACAGTGCGGTGGTAGGGAAAGTA